>JAAWLY010000022.1 GCA_022798155.1 Lawsonibacter sp.
AACAACCCCAGCATGATTATCGCCGACGAGCCCACCGGCAACCTGGACCCCCAGCGCTCCCTGGAGATTATGATGCTGCTGGAGCGCATCAACGAGCTGGGCACCACCGTGCTGGTGGTCACCCACGAAAAAAACCTGGTCAACCGCTTTACCAAACGGGTGGTGGCCATTGAAAACGGACGGATCATCAGCGACGGAACAGGTGGTTACTACAATGTCGAGAAGATTTGACGCGGGATACTATATCAGCGAGGGCTTCCACTCCATCTTCACCCACGGCTTTATGTCCTTTGCCGCGGTGTGCATGATCGTGGCCTGCCTGATTATCATGGGCTCCTTCACCCTGCTGGCGGTGAACTTGGACAACATGCTGGGTGATTTGGAGAGTGAAAACGAGATGGTGGCCTACATAGAAGACGCCCTCACCCAGGAGCAGGCCCGGGCTCTCCAGCCCACCCTGGCCCAGGTGGAAAATGTCTCTCAGCTCACCTTTGTCACCAAGGAAGCGGCAAACGAGGCCTTCAAGGCCAAACACGAAAATGCCTCCCAGGTGTTCAGCGACCTGCCGGACGACGCCCTCCGGGACCGCTATCGCGTCCATGTGACGGACATCAAGCGGATGGCCCAGACCAAGGAGGCCCTGGAACAGGTGGAGGGCGTGGCCTGGGTCCGGGCCGCCATTGAGATCGCCAACGGCTTTGTGCTGGTGCGCAACATCGCCACCGGCGTGGCTCTGGCTCTGGTGGGGGTGCTGCTAGTGGTGTCTTTGTTCATCATCGCCAACACCATTAAGCTGGCCACCTTCTACCGCCGGGAGGAGATCGCCATTATGAAGATGTGCGGCGCCACCGACGGGTTTATCGAGTGGCCCTTCGTGGTGGAAGGGATGATCCTGGGCCTGACCGGCGCGCTCATCGCCTTCTTCGCCCAGTGGGGGCTGTATCAGGCGGTGGCCAAGTTCGCCATTCAGGGCAATGGCCTGTCGTTGGTCACCATCATCAGCTACCGGTCCATCTCGGGCACCATCCTGGCCGTGTTCTGCGGTGTGGGCGCCTTTATCGGCGTGGGCGGCTCGCTGGTGGCCATCCGGAAATTCTTGCAGGTATAATTGTATAGGAGGCCGCAACTATGAAACGGAGAGACAAACAGCGGATTTTCATGTCGGTTATGGCGGGTTTGTTGGCGTTTTTAATGATTCTGCCCATCCTGGCCAACATTTTTATCCGGTAACCTCTGGAGGAAAACCATGAAACACAAAACTCCCCTTTTCCGCCGGGTTATGGGCCTTGTGCTGGTCCTGGCGGTACTGCTCCCCCTGGGTCCCTCCGCCATCCCCGGGTCCGAGGCCTCCCAAGCCAAGATCGACGCTTTGAAGGGGGACGCCAACTCCATCGCCGCCCAGCGCAAAGACATCCAGGCGCAGATCAAGGCCATCCAGGCGGACAAGAACGCCGCTTTGCAGCAGCGGGAACTGTTGGAGCAGCAGATCTACCTGGTCCAGCAGGAGATCAACAACATCAACGAGCAGATCGCCATGTATGACCAGCTTATCGCCCAGAAGTCAGAGGAGCTGGCCCAGGCCGAGGCGGACGAGGCCGCCCAGTTCGACCTGTTCTGCCGGCGTATGCGCTCTATGGAGGAGGAGGGCGAGACCTCCTACTGGTCCATTTTGTTCTCCTCCAACGACTTCTCCGAGCTGCTGGACAACTACATGATGGTCGAGGAGATCATCGAGTATGACAACCGGATCATCGACGACCTGACGGCGCTGCAGGAGAAGGTGTCCGCCGAGCGCACCGCCCTGGAGCAGGCTCAGGCCGAGCAGGAGGCGGCCAAGGAGCAGCAGGAGGCCGCCCGTGCCGAGCTGAAGACCCAGGAAGGCGAGATGGATAAGCTCATCCAGGAGATCAACGACCGGGAGGATGAGCTGGAGGCCAAGGAGAAGGACCTGCGGGTCTCCGCCAACAAGATCGACAGCGAAATCAAGCGGCTGGAGCGGGAAATGGCCGCCCAGATTTCCAAGGTGGTCAGCGAGTCGGGCTTTCTGTGGCCCCTGTCGGCCAACATCAACACGCTGTCCTCCCTCTACGGCAACCGGAAGGACCCCATCAACGGGAGATCGGACAATCATACCGGCATCGACATCCCCGCCGCCAGCGGCACCCCCATCTACGCCGCCAAGAGCGGCGTGGTGGTCACCTCCGTTTTGGGCAGCGGCAGCTACTGGTCCTACGGCAACTTTGTGCTCATCTCCCACAGCGACGGCACCAGCACCCTCTACGCCCATATGAGCCGCCGGAACGCCTCCAAGGGCCAGGTGGTCAAGCAGGGGGACGTGATCGGCTATGTGGGCACCACCGGCCGCTCCACCGGCAACCACCTCCACTTCGAGGTCCGGGTCAACGGCAGCCGGACCGACCCTGTGAACTACTTCAAGGACAAGACCCTCTACTACCGCAGCGGCGGCAAGACCGTGGTCCTGCCCCATTAACCTGCGGCCCCGCTCCGGCGGGGCCGTCTCCCTTCCCCCGAAAACTTTTCCCGCCGGGCCCCCCGTTGGCCCGGCGGCAGGGCTTTTCCCTCCCTCCGCGCCCGGGAAACTTTTTGAAAATAATGATTGATAAAACGGGAAAATTATAGTACAATATTTTCTAGCTCTTGTTTCGCCTCGGCGCGGAGCAAGGCCGCACTAGTCGGGGAGATAGCGGTGCCCTGTACCCGCAATCCGCTACAGCGGGGATGAATCCCGGCCCCCGGACGTGAGGCTGTATTGCCTGCCCTGGAAAAGCAGTGATGATAGACCGGTCCCGCGCAACGGGGCTGCCGTGAACCGTGTCAGGCGGGGAACCGAGCAGCACTAAGCGGATGGCCTCGTGTGCCGCGGGGATACTGTTCTTGAGCCGGCTGTCCAGGTAACGGATATGTCCCACGCTTCAAAGGCCGGTGTGCGGTCTTGCTCCGCGCCGAAAATTTCAGACTTTTATCCGGGGAACACAAAAGCCTCCTTTGCCAAAGGAGGCGGTTGGCCTCGAAACGCGCCTGCGGACGCGGCCTTTTTCAAGGGGCCTTTCGTCCGTGCGGCTTTTGTCAGAACTTTTTGGGAGGTGCTCAGAGATGTACCAGGCGTTATATCGAAAATGGCGGCCCCGCACCTTCGACGACGTGGTGGGCCAGGAGCACATCACCGAAACCCTCAAGCGGCAGGCGGCGGCGGGCCGGCTATCCCACGCCTATCTGTTCACCGGCACCCGGGGCACCGGCAAGACCACCTGCGCCAAAATTCTCTCCCGGGCGGTAAACTGCGAAAATCCCCAGAACGGCAACCCCTGCAATTCCTGTCCCGCCTGTTTCGGCATCGAAAACGGCTCTATTTTGGACGTGCTGGAGCTGGACGCCGCCTCCAACAACGGGGTGGACCAGGTGCGCGCCCTGCGGGACGAGGCGGTATACACCCCCGCCGCCGTGGCCAAGCGGGTGTACATCGTGGACGAGGTCCACATGCTGTCCACCGCCGCCTTCAACGCCCTTTTGAAAATCCTGGAGGAGCCCCCCGCCCATCTGCTCTTCATCCTGGCCACCACCGAGCTGCACAAGGTGCCCGCCACCATCAAAAGCCGGTGCCAGCAGTTCTCCTTCAAGCGCATCCTGCCCATCCAGATCGCCCAGCGGCTGGGCTATGTGGCAGAGCAGGAGGGCATCGACCTGACCGCCGAGGGGGCCGCCCTGCTGGCCCGCCTGGCCGACGGCGGCATGAGAGACGCCCTGTCCCTGCTGGACCAGTGCGCCGGCGGCAAGCAGACGGTCAACGAGCAGGTTATTTTAGACACCCTGGGCCTGGCGGGCAACGTGGAAACCGCCGCCCTGATGGGCCAGCTGGCCGCCCGCGACACCGCCGGGACGCTGTCCACCCTGGGCCGGCTGTACGCCAGCGGCAAGGACGTGGGCTCTGTGCTGGGAGAGCTGTCCTCCCTGGCCCGGGACCTGCTCCTGCGGAAGACCGCCCCCCAGGGGGGCGGGGCCCTGCTGGCCGGGGGCTACGACGAGGCCACCCTGCGCCGCCTGGGGGAACAGCTGTCCGCCCAGCGGCTGCTCCAGATGCTCACCCAGCTTCAGGCGGCGAGCGCCGGGCTGTCCCGCAGCACAAACCGCCGTACCGACGCGGAGCTGTGCCTGATCCGCCTCAGCGACGAGACTTTAGACGACTCCTCCCCCGGGCTGTCCGCCCGCCTGGCCCGGCTGGAGGAGTGGATGGCCAAGGGTTTCCCCGCCGCTCCGGCAAAGGCGGAGCCTGTAAAAGCCCCGCCAAACGCAGACCCGCCCCCCTGGGATGACGACTGCCCCCCGCTGCCCGACGAGCCGCCCCCGGAGGAACCGGACTACATGTTTGACGAGCCGGCCGCCCCTTCCCCGCCGGAACCTCCTAAACCGGCCCCCTCTTCAAACCCTCCCACCTCTCCGGCGCCAGCCCCCCAGAGCGGCGACAGCGCCTTCTGGCCCGCCTTCGCCGCCAGCCTGCGGGGAAAGGTCCCCCCCACGGTGATGCCCTATCTGAGCAACCCGGCAAAGGTCACCGGCATGCGGAAAAACAATCAGCTTATTTTGTGGGTGGACAGCGAGTTTACCCGCTCCATGCTGAACAAGCCCGCTACCCTGGACAAGCTGGCCGCGGCGGCGGAGTCCGTCTTTGGCCAACGGCCCCAGGTCAGCGTGGTAACCGGCGCCCCTCCCGCCGCCGGGGAACCAGCTCCGGCCGCGGAGGAAAAGGACCCGCTGAACGACCTGCTGTCCTTTGGCGGGCTGGACAACATCTCCATTCAGTAGCACAATCCCTGTAGGGTTGCGGCGTGCCGGGCCGTCACGCCTGATACCTCGGCCCAATTCATATGATAAAAGGAGAATCATTATGGCAAAAGGATATGGCCGGATGCCTGGCATGGGCGGCGGCATGAACATGAACATGATTAAGCAGGCCCAGAAGATGCAGCAGGACATGCTGCGGATGCAGCAGGAGCTCCAGGAGAAGGAATACCAGGCCGCCGCCGGCGGCGGGGTGGTGTCCGCCACCGTCACCGGCCGGCATGAGCTGAAGGCCCTGGCCATCGACCCCGAGGCCGTGGACCCCGACGACGTGGAGATGCTCCAGGACATGATCGTGGCCGCCGTCAACGAGGCCATGCGCGCCGCCGACGCCGACGCCGCCAACACCATGCAGTCCCTCACCGGGGGGCTGAACCTGGGCGGACTGGGACTGTAAGCCGAATCTTGACAGGCGTGATATACGAAAAGCAACAAAAAAAGAAGGAGGGCTTTGGCATGACCACAGAAGATTTGAAGGCAATCGGCGACTTGATGGACCAAAAACTGGAACCAATCATCCAACGGCTGGACGGCGTGGACAAACGCCTGGACGGCGTGGACAAACGCCTGGACGGCGTGGACAAACGCCTGGACGGCGTGGACAAACGCCTGGACGGCATTGAGGAACGCCTGGACCGCCTGGAGGAGAGCAGCGAGGAGGTCCGCAGCAGCGTAAACAGCTTAATCAGCTGGGCCGAAAAAGTAAGCATGGCCGCGACCTTTCCGCTGCCGGACATAGACGACTGAACAGCGCCGGGGAGACATTGTCTCCCCGTTCTTTTTTCGTCGGAACCCTTCCGCGGCACCGGTTCCCTGGGGAAATTAAGAACTTCTTAATATTTTCCCACTTGCGATTTAAACTGTCTGTGATATGCTGTATGCAGAACGAAACGGGGAGGAAGGCCCATGTACACCATCCTGATCTGTGACGACGACAGGGATATTGTCTCCGCGCTGGACATCTACCTGACCAGCGAGGGGTATCAGACCATCAAGGCCTACAACGGCCGGGAGGCCCTCCGGGCGGCGGAAGCCCATGAGATTCACCTGATTCTCATGGACATCATGATGCCCGAGCTGGACGGCATCCGGGCCACCGCCAAGCTGCGGGAGGGCAGCAACGTGCCCATCATCCTGCTCACCGCCAAGAGCGAGGACACCGATAAAATCCTGGGCCTGAACATCGGGGCGGACGACTATATCACCAAGCCCTTCAACCCCCTGGAGGTCATGGCCCGGGTGAAGTCCCAGCTGCGGCGGTACACCGCCCTGGGGGGCGCGGAGAAGGGCCCCGGGCTGATCACCGCCGGGCCCATCGCCATGGACGATAGCGCCAAGGTGGTCACGGTGGACGGCGAGCCCATCAATCTCACCCCCATTGAGTACAATATTTTGAAGCTGCTGCTGTCCCACCCGGGACAGGTGTTCTCCTCTGCTCAGATTTACGAGCAGGTGTGGAACGACCCGGCCTACGGCTCGGAGAACACCGTAGCCGTCCACATCCGCCACCTGCGGGAGAAGATCGAGATCAACCCCGCCGAGCCCCGCTACCTCAAAGTGGTCTGGGGGCTGGGCTATAAGATCGAGAAGGGGGCGTAGCCCATGAAAAAGCTGCAAGGCAATACCGCTGCCAAGGTGTGCGCCTGGATCGTCCTGCTGGCCGCCGCCTGGGGCGCGGGAGTGTTCGGGGTGCGGGCCCTGCTTAGCTTTCAGTCGGTGCCCAGCGACAGCTGGCAGTACAGCGGCTGGTTTTACAGCGCCATGGCGGAGCGCAGCCGGGATCTGAAGGAGGGTATCGAGCTGTCCTGCCAACTGGACGCTCTGGAGCAGCGGCTTGCGGAAGGGAATGCCGACGCCACCCTCCAGGCCGACGCCGAGGCCCTCCGGGAGGAGCGGGAGAACGTGGGGGAGCGCTTTTCCCGGAATAATACTTGGTTCCGCTTCCGGGTGCTGAACGCCGACACCGGTGAGGTGATGGGCACCAACCTGGCGGAGGGGGAGTCCATGCGCAAAGCGGTGCGGGACATGCGCCGGGAGACCTTTGCGGTCCAGGACGGGGAGGTCTATGAGGATGTATTCTACTATGACCCGGAAACGGGCGCCGGGTACCAGACCCCGCCCACTGCGGGATTAAATCCGGAGGCCGAATCCGCCCCCGTAAAGCTGGTGCTGGAGTACGGCGTGCCCGAGGAGATTGCCAACGTCGAAATTCAAGACGAATTTTATCAAATCTGGCAGACCTATGAGCATGACCGGGCCTTCTTCAGACAATATCTCACCGGCTTTGGCTGGCTGGGGGCTCTCACCCTTCTGGCTCTGATCTGGGTCCTCTGGACTTCCGGCCACAAGGCGGGGGAGGAGAGGATTGTCACCACCTGGCAGGAGAAGATCTGGTTTGACCTGTACGCCGCCGCCATGATCGCCGCCGTGGTCTGCCTGACCGCCTGCATCATCTGGGCCGCAGAGCAGCTCTACTGGGGCTCCGCCAATGTCTACTCCAGGATGAACGAAGACCACCAGACCTTCTTTGACCTGGGCGTTCTGGGGACCGGGGCTCTCTTTGCCGCCGCGGTGGGATGTGCCGCCCTGCTGCTGCGCACCCTGGCGGTAAGGATCAAGGCGGGGAGGCTGGCTCAAACCACCCTGCTGTGCAGGGTGGTGGGCTGGACGGTCAGGACCGTCCGCGATTTTGTCCGCTTCCTGCCCTTCACCTGGAAACTGGTGGCGGGCTTTGGGGTTTATGTGATCTTCACCTTCTGGCTGACCATGCGTGGGAGGTACGACGGTTTCTTTCTCATGATTAATTTTCTTTTACAGCTGGCCCTGCTGCTGTTCCTGTCCTGGTGGGCCTACGGCTACTACCGCCTGCGCCAGGGCACCAAGAGCATCGCTGGGGGCGACCTGGAGTATCAGATTGACACCAAACGCATGCCCTACGACCTGCGCCTCCAAGCGGAGGATTTGAACAACATCTCTGCCGGGCTGTCGGCGGCGGTGGACGAGAAGCTGAAGAGCGAGCGGTTCAAGGCGGAGCTCATCACCAACGTCTCCCACGATTTGAAAACGCCGCTGACCTCCATCATCAACTACGTCAACCTGCTGAAATCCACCGAGCAGACCGACCCCAAGGCCTCGGAGTATATCGAGGTGCTGGACCGCAAGTCCCAGCGGCTGAAAAAGCTGACCGAGGATCTGGTGGAGGCGTCGAAAGCCTCCACGGGGGTGCTGTCGGTAACCCGGGAGAAGATCGGCATGGGCCAGCTCATCGACCAGGCCTCCGCCGAGTGGGAGGAGAAGCTCACCGGTCGCAAGCTCACCCTGGTAACCACCCTGCCCGAGGGGGAGACCTGGGTCTATGCCGACGGCCGCCACCTGTGGCGGGTGCTTGACAATCTGCTGTCCAACTGCGCCAAGTACGCCATGGAGGGCACCCGGGTGTATCTGGACCTGGAGCGGGGCAAGGGCCAGGTGGTCCTGTCGGTGAAGAACATCTCCCGGGATCCGCTGAACGTCCCCGCCGAGCGGCTGATGGAGCGCTTCGTCCGGGGGGAGGATTCCCGCTCCACCGAGGGCTCCGGCCTGGGGCTTTCCATCGCCCGCTCCCTCACCGAGCTCCAGGGCGGCGCTTTCGACCTGGCCGTGGACGGCGACCTGTTCAAGGCCATCGTCACCCTGCCCCAGGCCAGCTGATACCGTTGCTTTCAGGGCGGAGGGTCACCTCCGCCCTTTTTGCCGGCTGGCAGGGATGCACCCCAAAAGGCTCCTTTGCCCAAGGAGCCTTTCAGGTGCCCTCTGTACACGTTCCTTTTTTACTTGTATCCAGTATTTTATAGACTTGATTCAAGTTAATTTCAAGATAGTCTCCAACAAAATAGGTTACCATAGTTTCAAACAGAACTTGGCGGTGGCAACCTATGAAACGAGACAAACATCTTGGTATTACAATCAACAGCGAGCATCACAGCAAGCTGGTCTATATTGCAGAGTATGAGGGCCGCTCCATGAGCGGGCAAATTCTTTACTTGATTCAGAAATGTATCCGGGAATTCGAGAAGGAGCACGGCCCCATCCCGGAGGATAACGCCAAATAACAAGCATATAAAACGCATGCAAATTCAAGCAAAAGTTTGCGAATAATATACCATATGCTCATAAAGCTTTCAAGAATGGAGCATATGGCATGAAAAAACAGGAGATCAAAAATATTGGCCTTCGGGTTAATCCGGAGGTCCACAAAAAGTTGCGCTATATCGCCCAGTATGAGGGCCGCACGATCAACGGCCAGGCTTATTATCTGATTTTATCCTGCATCCGGGAATTCGAGAAGGAGCACGGCCCCATTCCGGAGGACGAGCTGAAATGAGCGTCCGGGAGAAGGTTCTTGATCTGATTTTCCCACCCAAGTGCCCCTTCTGCAAGGCGATTCTGGAGGACCCCCGGGCCCCGCTGTGTCCCGGCTGCCAGCCCAGTCTGCCCTGGCTGGAGGGGTCGAGGGCAGAGCGGAAGATCGACTTTGCCGACGGCTGCTTCTCTCCCCTGGCCTACCAGGGTGCGGTGCCGGAGGCGGTCCGGCGGTATAAATTCCTCCGGGTGCGGGCCCTGGGAAAGCCCTTCGCCCAGCTGATGGCCCAGTGCCTGCGGGACCATCTGCCCCAGGGGGCGGACCTGATCTGCTGGGCGCCCCTGTCGAAAAAGCGGCTGCGCGCAAGGGGGTTTGACCAGGCCCGGCTAATGGCCGAGGAGGTGGGCCGGCTGCGGGCTATTCCGGCCCTGCCCGCCCTCCGGAAGGTGCGTCATACCAGCCCCCAGTCAGAGCTGGAGGAGGAGAGCGCCCGGCGGGCCAACGCCCGCGGAGCCTACGGCTTGCTGCCCGGCGCCGATCTGGAGGGCAAGCGGGTGGTGCTGGTGGACGACGTGGTCACCTCCGGCTCCACTCTCAGCGAGTGCGCCGCCCAGCTGCGCATGGCCGGCGCGGCGCAGGTGTTCTGTCTCACCCTGGCCCAGGCCCGCGGAGATGGAACGCCGGCGAAAAAAAGACGAAAATTGTTGGAAAAAACGGTTGAAAACCGGCCGTCCTCCGGCTATAATATAAAGTGGTTGCAAATAGCGCCGCCTCTGGCGGCAGACGATAAAAACAGAACGAGAATAAGGTGGAACAATTATGGGCTTTTTTAGCAAAGACATCGGCATCGACCTGGGCACCGCCTCGGTCTTGGTGTATATCAGAGGCAAGGGAGTGGTCCTGCGTGAGCCCTCCGTGGTGGCTATGGACAAGAACACCGGCAAGCTGCTCAAGGTGGGCACGGACGCCCAGGCCATGCTGGGCCGTACCCCGGGCAACATTGTGGCCATGCGCCCCCTGCGGGAGGGGGTCATCTCCGACTACGACATGACCGAGCGGATGCTGAAGGAGTTTATGAAAAAGGTGACCTCCTTCTCCCTGTTCAAGCCCCGCCTGCTCATCTGCATCCCCTCGGGCATCACCGAGGTGGAGGAGCGCGCCGTGGTAGACGCCGGCATTCAGGCGGGGGCCCGCCGGGCCTACCTGATCGAAGAGCCGGTGGCGGCCGCCATCGGCGCTGGCATCGACATCACCAAGCCCGACGGCCATATGGTGGTAGACATCGGCGGCGGCACCGCCGACATCGCCGTAATCTCCCTGGGCGGGGTGGTGGAGTCCGCCTCCATCAAGGTGGCCGGCGACAAGTTCGACGAGGCGGTGGTGAAGTATATCCGCCGCAAGCACAACGTTCTCATCGGCGACCGCACCGCCGAGGAGCTGAAAATCAACATCGGCTGTGTCTTCCCCCGCCCGGAGGAGGTCTCCATGGAGATCAAGGGCCGGTGCCTGATGACCGGCCTGCCCCGGGTGTTCAATGTCACCTCCAGCGAGATGATCGAGGCTTTCGAGGAGACCTCCTCCTCCATCCTGGAGGCCATCCACGGCGTGCTGGAGCGCACCCCCCCCGAGCTGGTGGCCGACATCTCCACCAACGGCATCGTCATGACCGGCGGCGGCTCCCTGCTGTGGGGCTTCGACAAGCTGGTCCAGTCCCACACCGGCATCGAGACCCATGTGGCCGACGACGCCATCTCCTGCGTGGCCTTCGGCACCGGCAAGAGCCTGGAAAATCTGGACGACATGCAGGACGGCACCATGAACCTGTCCCGCCGCAAGCAGATGAACTATTGATAACAGCAGACAGCCGGCCTCTGGCCGGCTGTTTTCCTGAGGAGGGAGACGATGGAAACGTTAGACGAGGCCCTGCAGACCGTGGGCAAAACCGTGGGCATCAAGGATCTGACTCTGGGCGGGCTGCTGCGGGTGGCCATTCTGGTGCTGGTGGGCTGGCTGGTCATCCGGCTGCTGATGCGTATGGCGGACCGGCTTCTGGACCGGAACAAATCCGTAGCGGCCATCAAAACCTATATCCACACCGCCCTGAACATTTTCCTCTGGTTCCTGCTGGCCCTGATGCTGGCGGGCACCTTGGATGTGGATGTCACCTCCATCATCGCCGTGCTCAGCGTGGCCGGCCTGGCGGTGTCCATGGCCCTGCAAAACACCCTGTCCAACCTGGCCGGCGGGCTGGTGCTGCTGGTGACCAAGCCCTTCACGGTGGGGGACTATGTGGAGTCGGACGGGGTCAGCGGCACCATCGCCGCCGTCAATATGTCATACACCACCTTTATCACCCCGGACAACAAGGAGATTTTTGTCCCCAACAGCCAGCTTTCCGCCGCAAAAATCATCAACTACAACGCCCTGGGCAAACGGCGGATGGATTTGAAGTTCACCGCCTCCTACCAGGCCCCCACCGCCCAGGTGCGCACCGCCATTCAAAGCGCCCTCTCCGCCCTGCCCCAGATCCTGGACGACCCCGCGCCGGCGGTCTACGTGTCGGAGTACCAGGCCAGCAGCATCGAGTATCTGGTCCGGCTGTGGACCCTCTCCGTCGACTACTGGGACGTGTACTACGCCCTGATCGAGGGGGTCAGAGAGTCCTTCGACCGCTTCGGCGTGGAGATGACCTACGACCACCTGAACGTGCATATTGTGGAGAAATAGTCATGGCATGGCCAGCCCGTGCAAAAAGCCGTCCAGCTGGGGGGAGAGCACCTCGCCGCCCACCACCGTACTTTTGCAGACCAGCAGATTGGCCTGGACCCCCGCCTCGCCGGTGGGATAGTTGAGCACCTCATAGGTGTACCGCTTCACCCGCTTGCCGGCGTATTTGGCCAGGTCAAAGCCCTGCTCCGACTGCAGGGCCAGATACTCATCGTAGCTGGCGTCCATCTCCTCGGGGATCATCAGCTCCTGGGTGGCGATGGGCTCCTCCGCTACCTGCCAGCCGTAAGCGGCCAGGTAGTCGATCCGGTCCTGGTTGGAGCGGACCCCTTTCGGGTTGGGCGTTCCAGTGGCTGACACCTCCCGGACAGCCTGCCCAAAATTCAGGGCGATGGCACAGCAGCACAGCAGCGCTGCCGCCGCCACCCCCAGCGTCAGTCTGCGCTTTGGCATCTTCGCGGTCACAATCAACACAGCACATATCTCCTTCCCTGGCTTGTTCTCCCTTCAGGATATGCGGCAGGCCGGGGGGATATGCCCGTAAGGCGCGGCGGCCCGGCGCGCCTTTTCCATATGTGCCGTTTTCCGCACCCGGCGCGCTTGATACAAAAGGAGGAAAGGCCGTGTCTATCGACCGCATTGACAAGCTGCTCAGCGCCACCGGGCGGTGGAGCCGGAAAGAGGTGAAGGAGCTGGTCCGCCAGGGCCGGGTACAGGCCGGCGGCAGAACCGTCCTGAGACCGGAGGAGAAGGTGGACCCGGCGGCGCTTCCCCTCACGGTAGACGGCGCGGCGCTGGACTGCGCCCCCTTTGTCTACGTCATGCTCCACAAGCCGGCGGGGCTGCTCTCCGCCACTGAGGACCGGAACCAGCCCACCGTGCTGGACCTGCTTCCCCCGGAGCTGAAAAGGCGGGGGCTGTTTCCCGTGGGCCGGCTGGACAAAGACACCACCGGCCTGTTGCTGCTCACTGACGACGGGACACTGGCCCACAATCTGCTCTCGCCGAAAAAGCATGTGGACAAGCTCTACCGCGCCCAGGTGGAGGGCCGGGTGGACGAGGCGGACCGGGCCGCCCTGGCCGGGGGGCTGGCTTTGGGGGACGGGACGGTCTGCCTCCCCGCCGGGCTGGAGCCGGTGGGGGACGGAAGCGTCTGCCTGGTCACTCTGCACGAGGGAAAATACCACCAGGTCAAGCGGATGCTGGCCGCCCGGGGCAAGCCGGTGGTCAGCCTCCACCGCCTTGCTATGGGCCCTTTGACATTGGACCAGGGGCTGGAACCCGGAAAATGGCGGTTTTTGACCGCGCAGGAGTTGGAAGAACTGTGCAGGTTAGGCGCTGCTACCTGATTTTATGGTGATTTTGAACAAAAATTTTTCAAAAACCCCTTGCCAAACCGGGGGGTGAACCGTTATAATATGGAAGTGAACAAACGATAGGAGGGATTGCTGTGTCCAGCAGGATGTTCCAGGGTGTCGTACTCCAAATGAAGGACAACATCAGCCGCACAGTAGGTGTGGTAGACTCGGAGGGGATCGTGGTCGCCTGCAGCGAGCTAACCTGCATCGGCGAGCACTGGTCCGGCGCGGTGGCCGCCATCAACGGGGCGGACAACGGCCTGGCCCGGTATGAGGGCAGAACCTTCAAGCCCCTGGTGGGTTGGGGGGCTCAGTTCGACTACGCCGCTTTTGTCAAGGGTGAGGACGAGATGGCCGCCTCTCTGTGCGCCATGGCTGTGGTGGCCTTCAGCGGCGCCAAGACCTATTATGAGGAAAAGCACGACAAGGCCACTTTTGTAAAAAACATCATCTCCGACAACATTCTTTTGGGTGATGTATACACCCAGGCCAAGGAGCTCCACTTTGTCTCCGAGGTGCCCCGGGCCGCCTTTCTGGTGCGTCAGCTGGGGCCCGCCGATGTCTCCGTCATCGACGTGATCCAGAACCTCTTTCCGGACAAGCAGTCTGACTTTGTCATCTCCATCAACGAAACCGACGTGGCTCTCATCAAGCAGCTGCCCGAGGGGGCCGACTCCAAGGAGCTGGGCAAGATCGCCAAGCAAATTGTCACCGCCGTCACCCAGGAGGTTGGGGTCAAGGTGGTCATCGGCATCGGCACCATCGTCCCCCATATCCGGGACCTGGCCCGGGCCTATAAAGAGGCCGGAGTGGCTATCGACGTGGGCAAGGTGTTCGACACCGAAAAGACCGTTATCAATTATGAAAACCTGGGCATTGGCCGGCTGATCTACCAACTGCCCACCATTTTGTGCCAGATGTTCCTCCAGGAGGTCTTTAAGAAGAGTCCCATCGACGCCCTGGACCAGGAGACGCTGCTCACCATCAACAAGTTCTTCGAGAACAACCTGAACGTCTCCGAAACCGCCCGGAAGCTCTTCGTCCACCGGAATACCCTGGTCTACCGCCTGGAGAAGATCAAGAAGCTCACCGGCCTGGACCTGCGGGAGTTCGACGACGCCATCACCTTCAAGGTGGCCCTGATGGTCAAGAAGTACCTGATCTCCCGGGGCATCGAGTCCTGACTGCAATACAAACGCTGCCTTTCCAGGCGGCGTTTGTCCTTTTGAATCCCCCAGTCACTGCCAGCGGAGGAATCGCCTTTCCCCCCCTCACGGATGGTGAGGGGGTTTTTCCGTGGTTTTTTGTGGGCTTAAACATTGACGGGAAAGACCCGAAAATGGTATAATACACCGTTACTTTAGAGGCATCGGAGGGACCGCCATGTCCGCCATCATCAAAACCGACGATCTGCGCTTCTCCTACCCCGCCGCCGAGGGGGTCACCCCGGTGGTGCTGGACGGAGTTTCCCTGGAAATTGAGGAGGGCAGCTTTGTGGCCGTGCTGGGCCACAACGGCTGCGGCAAGTCCACCCTGGCCAAGCACATGAACGCCATCCTCCTGCCCTCCGGGGGAACGGTGTACGTGGACGGCATCAACACCGCGGAGGAGGACCGCCTGTTGGACATCCGCCGGGCGGTGGGGATGGTCTTCCAGAACCCGGACAACCAGATTGTAGCCAACGTGGTGGAGGAGGACGTGGCCTTCGCCCCAGAGAACCTGGGGGTCCCCCCGGAGGAGATCCGCCGGCGGGTGGACGACGCCTTAAAGGCGGTGAACATGTACGCCTATCGGGAGCACGCCCCCCATCTGCTCTCCGGCGGGCAGAAGCAGCGGGTGGCCATCGCGGGGGTGATCGCCATGCAGCCCCGGTGCATCGTGCTGGACGAGCCCACCGCCATGCTGGACCCCATCGGCCGCCGGGACGTGCTGCGCACCATCAAGGCCCTGAATCGGGAGCGGGGGGTCACGGTGGTCCTCATCACCCACCACATGGACGAGGCCGCCCAGGCCGGCCGGCTCATCGTCATGGCCAAGGGCAAGGTGGTAGCCGACGGGACCCCCAAGGCGGTGTTCTCCCAGGTGGAGGAGCTGCAAAAGGTGGGGCTCACCGTCCCCCAGACGGTAGCCCTGCTCTGGGAGCTGCGGAACGCAGGCTGCGACGTCCCCCTGGACGCCCTCTCCGACGAGGAGTGCGCCCAGGCGCTGTTTGAACTGCTGCAATAATTGTATGGGCGGCCTTGGCCGCCCATACGGACGTGACCCTCATGGGCATGTACCACTTTATATAAGGATGTATCTTTATGGACCCCATGATTGAAACCAAGAACCTGACCCACATCTACTCCGCCGGGACCCCCTTTGAGCACACAGCCCTGGACGGCGTCAACTTCTGTGCCTATCCCGGGGAGTACCTGGGCATCATCGGCCACACCGGTTCCGGCAAATCCACCCTGATTCAGCACCTGAACGCCCTGCTCAAGCCCACCTCCGGGACGGTGCTCTTCCAAAACACCGACATCTGGTCCGACCCCAAAATCACCAAGCGGACCCGCTTCCAGGTGGGGCTGGTGTTCCAGTACCCGGAGTACCAGCTCTTTGAGGAGACCGTGTACAAGGACATCTCCTTTGGCCCCCGGAACATGGGACTGGACGAGAAGGAGATTGACCGCCGGGTGCGGGCGGCGGCCTACTTTGTGGGCCTGCGGGACGACCAGCTGGAAAAGTCCCCCTTCGAGCTGTCCGGCGGCCAGAAACGCCGGGTGGCCATCGCGGGCGTGATCGCCATGGAGCCCAAGGTTCTTATCCTGGACGAGCCTACCGCCGGCCTGGACCCGGAGGGGGTGGAGTCCATCCTGGGCAACATCCGGGAGTATCACCAGGTCCACAACGCCACCATCATCCTGGTATCCCACTCCATGGAGGAGGTGGCCCGGTCGGTGGACCGGCTGGTGGCCGTCAACGACGGGAAAATCCCCTTCCAGGGCGCCCCCCGGGAGGTCTTTCAGCACGGGGACGAGCTGGAGAAAATGGGGCTGGGGGTCCCCCAGCTCACCCGTGTGTTCCACCGTCTGAAAGCCATGGGAATCGACATTGACCCCTCGGTCTATACCCTGGACCAGGCCAAGTCGGCTATTTTGGAAAAGCTGAAAAGGGGGGTGGGCTGAATGGCGCTGAAAGACATCACTCTGGGCCAGTACTTCCCCGGAACCTCCCCCGTCCACCGCCTGGACCCCCGCACCAAGCTGATCTGCGTGGTGCTGTATATCGTGGCCCTGTTCCTGGCCAGCTGGTTTATCACCTACGCCATTATGTTCCTGGTGCTGGCCCTCTCCATTGTTGTATCCAAGGTCCCGGTGAAGTCCATTGTCCGGGGCCTGAAACCCATCCTGTTCATCGTGATCTTTACCGCCATACTCAATCTGTTCTACACCCCGGGCAGCACGGTGCTGGCTCAGTTCTGGATCTTCACCATCACCCTGGAGGGGGTCTGGCGGGCCTTTTTCATGGTTATCCGCATTATGATGCTTATTTCCGGCACCTTTTTGCTCACCTACACCACCTCCCCTATCCTGCTCACCGACGGGCTGGAGTCCCTGCTGAACCCGCTGAAAAAAATCAAGGTGCCCGTCCACGAGCTGGCCATGATGATGTCCATCGCCCTGCGGTTTATCCCCACCCTGATTGAGGAGACCGACAAGATCATGTCCGCCCAGCGGGCCCGGGGGGCCGACTTTGAAAGCGGCAACCTGATCCAGCGGGCCCGCGCTCTGCTGCCTCTGCTGGTGCCCCTGTTTATCTCCGCCTTCCGCCGGGCCGACGAGCTGGCCACCGCTATGGAGTGCCGCTGCTACCACGGCGGCGAGGGGCGCACCCGCCTGCGCCAGCTGAAATACAAGGCCGCCGACTACGCCGCCCTGTTCCTCTTCCTGGCCATCACCGTGGGGGTGGGCGTGTTAGGGCATTTTGGGCTGTAAAGCGGAAACCACCTCTTGACGCAGGCCCAGGCCAAAGAGATAATAGAGGTCGCTGGAGCGGGCGGTGTAGAGCCCGAAACGCTGTTCAAACCGGTCGTACAGCTCATAGCCGACTATCTGGGCGATCTCGTGGGCGGTTTCGTAAAACTCCAGCTTCACCTTGGAAAAGAGCGGGTCCCGCTGGCAGAAGGCTTCGATTTGTTCTGTCATTTCCGGGTTGTCCAAGAAAAGCATTTTTATTTTGTCGTTCATGTGAACAGCTCCTTTATCTAATATTATTGTATATTTTAGCACAATATTTTTGCATGTCAAGTGTGTGGGGGAAATTATGTCCATTTTTTCTGAGCGGCTTAAATTACTGCGTAACGAAAACAGGTATACCCAAGGAGCAATGGCTGAAATTTTTGGCCTGAAACTGCGCGGCTATCAGTCATACGAGTATGGAAAAGCCTATCCCACTGTCCCCGGCCTGATTCAGATCGCCCAGTTTTTTGGCGTCAGTACCGATTACCTCCTGGGCCTGACCGACAAGCGGGAAGTCAACAGGTGAGCGC
>JAAWLY010000023.1 GCA_022798155.1 Lawsonibacter sp.
GCCAGCAGCTTGCGCATGTTCTCGGCCACCAGCATCTGGCCCTTCTGGCCGCGCACCTGATGGATGCGGGGGTCGAAGGCGTTGCGCAGGCCGGTGAGGGCCTCGAAGTCCATAGAGCCGATGACGTCGCCCAGCTGGGCGGCGCAGATGGTGTCATACAGAGCCAGGGAGCCCACGGAAGTCATAGCCTGGGTGCCGTTGGTCATGCCCAGTCCCTCTTTGCACACCAGGGTGTCCAGAGTGGTAATGCCCGCCTTGGCCATGGCCTCGGCGCCGGACATCAGCTGGCCCTGGTAGTAGGCCTGGCCCTTGCCCAGCAGGGGCAGGGTCATATGGGCCAGGGGGGCCAGGTCGCCGGAGGAGCCCAAGGAGCCCTTCTGGGGCACCCAGGGGTGGACGCCCTTATTGAGCATCTCAATCATCATCTCCACCAGCAGGGGGCGCACGCCGGACACGCCGCCGCACAGGGCGTTGGCACGAAGCAGCAGCATACCCCGGACCACCTCTTCGGCGTAGGGCTCGCCCGCACCGGTGCAGTGGCTGAGGATCAGATTGGTGGACAGCTGGTTGCTCATCTCCTCGGGGACGGCCACCTTCTGGAAGTCGCCGAAGCCGGTGGTAATGCCGTAGGCCACCCGGCCCTCCCCGGCGATCTTCTCGGCCAGGGCCCGGGACTTTTTCATGGCCTCCAGGGCGGAGTCGGCCAGCTCCACTGTGGTGTTGTACCGGGCCACAGCCACAAAACTCTCCAACGTCAAGCTGTGGCCATCCAGAACGACATGCTTGATAGCAGAAGGATTCATAATCATAAAGACTTACCTCACTTTTATATTTTCGGCCCAAGCCGTCTGTTGACAAATTAGGATGGCCCCCAAAGGGTAGGGGTCCCTCTGGGGGCCGCAGATGGTCAGATTCCCTTGCTCTTGCGGGAGAAACCGTCAGAGCGGGGATTGTCGGTTGCCTGGCGCACCGGGACACCGGGGTGCTCCTCCCGGGCCAGAACCAAAATCTTTTCGGTGTCGGGCCGGGTGAAGAAAAAGCGTTTGCTGGCGCTGCCACGGCCGAAGTGGAGGGCGATAAGTTCCGGGTGGTTCCGGTCCTCCACCACAATGGCGTTGATCTCCGCCCAGGGCCAGAAGTTATAGTTGGTGGTAATTTTCATCTGGTAGAAAATCTCCAGCCCCCGCCGGGTAACCGCCACGTCCTTTTTCGACAGCAGGGTGATGGCGTAGAGCGCGCCGAAGATCAGGGCGATCTTAAAGCGGGTGAAGATTCCGCCCACCAGCAGGAGGATCACCATAGCCCAACAGCCGTAGATGACATAGGCCTTTCGGGGCTTCAGCTCCCTGGGGGTATAGATGGGGCCGGTCAGATCGGCCCAGGGGAGGGATGGCTTGCTCACAGAATTTGTCCTTTCTTCGCGGGGAAATCAGGCGCTGATCTTGGGAGCCTTGCCGGCGGCCCGGCGGGCCTCCAGAGCCTTCAGAGCCTTCTCGTGGGCCTCGGCGGGAGCCTTGGCAGGCTTGCCGGCCTTGGTCTTGCCCAGAATGTTGGTGTAGGAGCCGTCAGCCCAGAAGATGTTGCGGCCCATAAAGGCGGTGACGGCGGCGTAGATGGGGTTGAGCAGGTTCACAAAGGCGAAGGGGAAGTAGACAAAGGGGGACATACCTAGGGTAGTCTGCTGGTAAGCGCCGCAGCCCGTCCAGGGGAACATGACGGCCCACAGAGTGCCGCAGTCCTCCAGGGTGCGGGACATCATGTTCCGGCCCAGGCCCAGCTCGTCATATTTCTCCACATACAGGGGGGCGGGGACGCCGATGCCCAGGAACTGGTCGCACATGGTGGCATCACAGAACAGGGAGGTGAGCATGGTGGCCAGGACCAGGCTGCCCACCGAGTTCAGCTTCTCCTTCAGCTTGCCGAACAGGGCCTCGGTGCAGCCGCAGCGCTCCAGCGCGCCTCCGTAGGCTACGGCCAGCAGAATCAGGTTAATGGTCCACATGGTGTGGTCCATGCCGCCCCGGGTGAGCAGCGTCGCGGCCAGCTCGTTGCTGGACTCGAAGGTGTAGCCGTAGTGCAGCATGTCGAACAGGTCGCTCAGGCTGCCAACGCCCTGGAAGACGACGGCGAAGAGAACGCCGGTGCCCACCGAAATGGCGATGCCCACCAGACCGGGGAGACGCAGGACGCAGGCGCTGATGACCACCAGAATGGGCAGCAGGAGGATGGGGCTCATGTTGAAGCCCTCGGCCAGGGCGGTCTGAAGGTCAGTAGCGACCTTGGGGTCATAGCTGCCGCCGCCGGTAGTGAAGCCAATGATGGTGTACAGGACGATGGCGATGACGAAGGTGGGGGCGGTGGAGGACACCATGGCGGTTACGTGGTCGAACAGGCCGGTCTCAGAGACGGCGGCGGCCAGGTTGGTGGTGTCGGACAGGGGGGAGAACTTGTCACCCACATAGGCGCCGGAGATGACCATACCGGCGGTGATGGCGGGGTTGATGCCAAGGCCAGCGCCAATGCCCAGCATAGCGATACCCATAGTGGCGGTAGCGGTCCAGGAGGAGCCGCAGGCCAGGCCCACGATGGCGCACAGGACACAGCCGATGGGCAGGAACAGCTGGGGCGTGAGCAGGTTCAGGCCGTAGTAGATCAGGGCGGGGATGGTGCCCGACATGATGAAGGAGGCGACCAGCAGGCCCACTGTACACAGGATCAGGATGGCCTCCATAGTGGCGTTCAGCCGGTCAATCATGCCGGCCAGCATGTCGGAGAAGCTGTGGCCGCAGATGCAGCCGATGATGCAGGCTACCACAATGGCAACGGCCAGGGGCATGTGGGCGTCCTCGTAGTCGGTCTTGCCAATGAAGTGATAGAGCATCAGCCCGATCATCACCACGATTGGGATGAGTGCCTCAACTACATTGGGCAGCCGCACGGCGCGGGTTTTGGATTCTTTCGTTGGCATAAATGTACCCCTCTTTCTTATATATTCCTCTTCCTTCTTTGCGGGGCCCCGCCAGCTCTCCTTTTCCGGGAGGATGGTTTTCCTGGAAAAAGAGCCCCTCTCCAGCAGGGCCCCGATGTAAGAAGCATTATATCACAACCGATTGTTAAAATCAACAAAAAAATTATACAAAAACGAAAGTTTGTTGTACAGTATCACGGTCTACTGCTGATGTGTTATTGCGTCGGTACACTGCTTTGCAAAAGACCCCTTGCGGGACAGGGGATTGCTTCCGGCCGCGCCACACTTTTTTGTAAAACCCGCCTTTTACTTTATGAAAAAAAGTAATTGTCCCAATGTGAGAAAAAAATATTATTTACGGAATCCACTTTGTGCGTTATAATGAGGTCAGTAAACGCCGGAGGGAATGCTCCGGAGAAAACCACAAAATTTACAGAAAGCAGGAGGCCCACCAACATGAGCATCAAATCTGACATCGAAATCGCCCAGGAGCACACCTCAAAGCGGATTACGGAGATTGCCGCCACCGCCGGCATCGACGAGAAATACCTGGAGATGTACGGCAACTACAAGGCCAAGATCGACTACAAGCTGCTCAATGAGACTACCGCTCCCGATGGCAAGCTGATCCTGGTCACCGCCATCACCCCCACCCCCGCCGGCGAGGGCAAGACCACCACCTCGGTGGGCCTGGCCGACGGCCTGCGCAAGATCGGCAAGAAGTCCGCCGTGGCTCTGCGGGAGCCCTCTCTGGGCCCGGTGTTCGGCGTGAAGGGCGGAGCCGCCGGCGGCGGCTACGCCCAGGTGGTGCCCATGGAGGACATCAACCTCCACTTCACCGGCGATTTCCACGCCATCGGCGCGGCCAACAACCTGATGGCAGCTATGCTGGATAACCACATTCAGCAGGGCAACGCCCTGGGCATCGACGTGAAACAGATTACCTGGAAGCGGGCCGTGGACATGAACGACCGCCAGCTGCGCCACATTATCAACGGTCTGGGCGGCAAGATGCAGGGCGTTCCCCGCGAGGACGGGTTCGAGATCACCGTGGCCAGCGAGATTATGGCCGTGCTGTGCCTGTCCTCCTCCATCTCCGATTTAAAGGAGCGGCTGGGCAAGATGATCGTGGCCTACACCTATACCGGCAAGCCGGTTACCGCCCACGACCTCCACGCTGAAGGCGCGATGGCCGCTCTGCTCAAGGACGCCGTCAAGCCCAACCTGGTCCAGACCCTGGAGGGCACCCCCGCCTTTATCCACGGCGGCCCCTTCGCCAATATCGCCCACGGCTGCAACTCCGTCATGGCCACCCGCATGGCCCTGAAGGTGGCCGACTACGCTATCACCGAGGCCGGTTTCGCCGCTGACCTGGGCGCTGAGAAGTTCATCGACATCAAGTGCCGCAAGGCGGGGCTGAAACCCTCCGCCGTTGTGATTGTGGCCACTGTCCGGGCACTGAAATACCACGGCGGCGTGCCCAAGCCCGAGCTGAACAGCGAGAACCTGGAGGCTCTGGAGAAGGGCCTGCCCAACCTGCTCCAGCATGTGGACAACGTGAAGAACGTCTACGGCCTGCCCTGTGTGGTGGCCATCAACGCCTTCCCCACCGACACCAAGGCCGAGTTGGACCTGGTAGAAAAGAAGTGCAACGAGCTGGGGGTCAACGTGGCTCTGTCCGAGGTGTGGGCCAAGGGCGGCGAGGGCGGCAAGGCCCTGGCCGAGGAGGTGGTCCGGCTGTGCGAGCAGCCCAGCCAGTTCTCCTTTGTCTACGACGAGAAGGCCCCCATTGAGGAGAAGCTGGACACCATCGTGAAGCGGGTGTATCACGGCGACAAGGTGGTCCTCACCCCCAACGCCAAGAAACAGGCCCAGCAGCTCACCGACCTGGGCTTTGGCGATCTGCCCATCTGCATGGCTAAGACCCAGTACTCCTTCTCCGACAACGCCGCCCTGCTGGGCGCTCCCAAGGGCTTTGAGGTCACTGTCCGCAATCTGAAGGTGTGCGCCGGCGCCGGCTTTATCGTGGCCCTCACCGGCGACATCATGACCATGCCCGGTCTGCCCAAGGTCCCTGCCGCCGAAAAGATCGACGTGGACGAAAACGGCAAGATCACCGGCCTGTTCTAAGGCGGGCGTGGTCATAAGGGCGCGAGTGCGCCGTAAATTCGGAACAACACGGAGAATTTCCGGAGGGCGGGCTTTGCCCGCCCGAGGATTAAAATCATAAGGGCCCCCGCGCGGCATGGCCGCGTGGGGAACCATGTCCGGCCTGCCCAAAGTCCCTGCCGCTGAAAGATCGACGTGGACGAAAACGGCAAGATCACTGGCCTGTCCTGATTTTCTCTTTTGATCTGGAGAAATGATAGTCCCCGCCTCAGGCGCAAACCTGCGGCGGGGACTTCTTTTGCTGCTGGGGTATGGCCTATAGCGCGGTTTGTCAATCCCCGTTTTGTAACGCGGCGGAATGACGGCCATATTTCCACCGTCCATTTCTTTTACAGCAGGGACAGCGTTTCACTGAGCCGTTTTCCGGCGGATCCGCTGAAATCCTCCGCCCGGCGGATACGCAGGAAGGACGTACCGTAGATCATCCGCTCATTTTCCAGCTCATTGTCGTCCCCCAAAAAGACGCCGATTACATGCACGCCCTCCCTGCGCAGCTTTCTGACCTGGATGCAGGTATCCTGTACGGCCGCATCCCCGACATACTTTTCCGGGGCATTTGACCGGGCCCTGCCGCTCACCATATCGTTAGGCAGGCCGTCGCTGAAGACGATGGCGATTTTATGCTCCTCCCGCCGTTTTAACAGATCGAAGCCGGCGGCGGCCAGGGCCAGCCCGTCCCGGTTATTGGAGGTCGCCCGATACTCCAAAATCTTCCGATCCGACGCCGGCCCGTCGTCGTAATCCCGAAAGCGCCGCAGCACTGTGTAATCTCCATAGGTGCAGTAGCTTATCACCCGGTGGGGGATCTGGATTTTGCTCAGGGCAGCGCTGAACAGATAGCTCTGCAGCGCCACCATGGGCTGGCGCACCGCCTGCGAGCCGCTGGCGTCAATCAGCAGCTCCACCACAACGGCAGATTGATCCTGGCGGACAATCTTTTGAAACAGCTTGGGCTCCGCGCAGCGGCCAGCCCTCCAGAGGGCGCTGTTTACCAGCACGCCGCAGTCCGAACGGTAGACCTCCGGTTCGTTTCTCAGGTTCAGGGCGTTGCGGAACGCCTGCTCAATGCTCCGGATGCCCTGCCGGACGGCAGCCTCGTGCTCCTCCAGCATACCCACATTTGCCTCCCGGCACGCCCGCAGCGCACCGGCTCGGGGCGAGGGGCCCTGGCAGGCGCTTTCCGGAAGTCCGTCTGTAAACAGCAGTCCGCGCTTTTCGTGAACACCGGTGCAGACGGTGCGCTCAATCTCACGCTGGGCCTTTTCTGTCCGGAAACTGGGGCCGAAATTTTTGGCCAGATACGCCGGAACCGCGGCCAGCGCCTCCTCTGACAGGACAATATCACGCTCCGTCCTTTGATACACCAGCTCCGGCTGCCCCTCCTCCAGCTCTGCGGAATCACTTTGATCCGGGGCGGAATACTCTCCAGCGTCCTCATCCCAACATTCAAACACGGGAAGGATATCCCGGCTGTGATCAGGGGCAAAATACCGGGTAAAAATCTTTTTATACAGGCGCACCGCCTGCTCCACCAGCGCCCTGGCGTCCACACAGCGCTGGCTTTCCTCCACCAGCCGGACAAAAAGCGCCAGCATATCTTCCAAGCCGGAAAAATTTTTCAGGATCCGCCGGCTCTCTGGGGTGGCCGTCTGGGGAAACTGCCGACTCAGCCAGTAAATATACATCCAGTTCCGCGCGGTATGGCGAAGCCGCAAAGGGTCGGCGTCCAGCAGCTCGCACGCGGCCCGCTCCGCCATGGCCGGGATTCCAGGGCGCTGCGATGCCAGCCTCCGGCGCACGGCATGCTCCAGGCACATATGGGCAATGGGCAGCAGAATATCCATGTCATAGGCTGCATACCGATACCGCCGAAGCCACAGGTTCAGCTCTTCCAGCCCAAACAGCTTGTCTCCGCCGCCCAGGATTACCCCCTCATACGCCCCAACCATCCCGCCGGTCTTTCCAAACGGGCCGCTCATAAGGCGGATATACTCCGGATACGGTCTGCGCCGGTGATTTCCAGACACCGTCAGAAACAGGCTCTCTTCTCTATCCATCCCGCTCTCCTGTCAGGCAAATCTGGTCATCACAACATCCTGCACCAGCTGATACTCATACTCGTCAAAGCACTTGTTGGTAACGCCCGCCGCAATTGCCGTCTTGGCCTTCAGCCCGTCTGTCATCAGCCGCAAAGCGGCAGTCATGCCCCGCAGGTCCACCGGATGGGTGGAGATTTCTCCGTTGACCGCCTTCTCGTTTAGATCCAGAAACAGCCCAACGCAGCGTTCCAAATTTTCCTCGGAGGCATTGGGGACCTCAGTCCGCAGCAGCCGGATCAGCTGCCGCGCCGGCAGAACCGGCATACGGATCACCGTAAAGCGGGAGACCAGCGCCTCGTTCAGCTCCCGGGTCCCGGCATAGCCGTAGTTCATTGTGGCGATAAAGCGGGCGGCCGGGTGCATCGGAATACACTCATACCCCGGCACGTCAATCAGTCTTCGGTAATCCAGCGCCGCGTGCATCACCGCAACGGCGTCATTTTTCGCCATATTGATCTCATCCAGAATACAAAAACCGCCGTACTGGGCCGCCTGGGCGACAGGTCCGCGGCGCAGGCGCACCTCTCCACCGGTAAAAGTATCCGTACCAATCAGGGTTCCGCTGTCGGTGTTCACATGGAAGGAGACGTTATAAACCGGCCTTGCGAACAGCCAGGCCAGGTTGTCCGCCAAAATATTTTTTCCTGTGGCTTTGCCCCCGCATAGCAGAATATTCTCCCCCTGCAGCAGGGCGGAAACGGCCAGCTCCAGGATTTCCTCGCCGATAAACTCCACTGGCGGCTTCGCTACACGCCCCTGAACCGACGCATCCACCGGATAGCGTTCCTGAAATTGTTTCAGCCGAACCGTTAAATCTTCTCTCATTGCGCGTTCCATCCTTCTCCGGGCCCCTTTGTCTGTCTCTGGCAGATGTAGGCAAGCTGTATGCGGATACTGTATCACAGGACGGGCAGGGAGTCAATGCGCCGGCTTTTCCTGTCCCTCCGGTTCCCGCTCCTTCACCGCCCTGCAGCGCAGGCGCACGTAATCGGAATACCAGACGCCCTCCCGGTACAGCGCCCCCTCCAGTGCCCGCACCGTTTCCCGCAGGATGTCCTCCTGTTCTCCCTGATCCATCTGTTCAAAGGGGGTTTTGATGAACATACGCAGCCAATCATACAGCCCGTCCGCGCCGTTCAGGGGGGTGGGGCGGTCAAACAGGACGGCGTAGGTCACCCGGAATCCCGCCCGCTCCAGCCGGGAGGCATACTGCCCCACAGAGGGGAAATAAAACGGCCTTTGATAGGCAAGCCCCCGGTGGGCAAAGGACTGCTCCAGCGCGCCGTGAATCAGGGCGTTGTTGCCCCGGCCGCCCAGCTCAAATATAAACTGCCCTCCCGGCTTTAGCGCCCGGTTGACACAGCGAAGCATGTCATCCTGCCTGGCCTCGTCGATCCAGTGGAGCACTGCATTGGAAAAGACCACATCATAGGACCTGTCCACCTGAAAATCGGCGGCGTCTCCCAGTCGGAAAGTCAGTTCCGGCCAGCTGAGCCTGGCGGCCTCCAGCTGCTCCGGAGAGGCATCCATCCCCTCGGCCTCGTAGCCGGCCTGCTGCAGCCGGTGGGTCAGCGCCCCGTTTCCGCAGCCCAGGTCCAGCACAGACAGGCCCTCGCCGTCGATAAGCGCGAGCAGATCGTTTCCGTACTGGTGGACAAAAGAAAAATTTTGGGTGTAATCTTTCGCGTTCCACTGGATATTCATCCTTATGTACCCCTTTCCTTGTGTTTATTGGATTCTACCAGGAAAGGCAGGGATCAAATATAAAATATGATACAATTGAGCCGGCCGTCGGTCAGCCAAAGCACAGCCTCACCGCCCAGGCTGCGGCAAAAAATCCGGTGAGGTCGGCGCACAGGGCCGCCGGGACGGCATACCGGGTCTTGGTAATGCCAACGGCCCCAAAATAGACGGCGATGGTATAAAAAGTGGTCTCTGTGGATCCCAGCATAACCGCCGCGATCCGGCCCAGGTCAGAGTCGGGGCCATACGTAGAAATCAGCTCCGCCCCCACACCCAGGGCGGCCGAGCCGCTGATGGGGCGCACCAACATAAGGGGCAGCAGCTCCGAGGGCATCCCCAGCCGGTCCAGCAGGGGGGACAGGACCCCGGCCAGCAGCTCCAGCGCCCCGGAGGCCCGGAGCATATACACCGCCGTCATCAGTCCGATCAGCGCCGGAACCACTCGAAGCAGGGTGTCCAGGCCGGAGCCCGCCCCATGGACCAGGGCGCTGTACACATCCACCCGGCGAAACGCGGCATAGACCGCAATGGCGCCGATGGTCAGCGGCACCAGCATGGTAAAAAACAAATCCATGGTCAATCTCTCCAAATCCGCGCAAAAATTTTACAAGCCAAAATTCCCACCCCCACCGACAGGGAAGAGGCCAGCCAGACGGCGGGGAGGATGTCGAAGGGGGCGGCACAGCCCTCCGCCGCCCGCACCGAGGCCACTGTGGTGGGAATCAGCTGGATGGAGGCGGTGTTGCACACCACCAGCATGCACAGCGCGTCAGAGGCGATCCCAGGGCTTTTCACCGCCAGCCGCCGGGCAGCCTCCAGTCCCAGCGGGGTGGCGGCGCTACCCAGCCCCAGCAGATTGGCAGACACGTTGGCCGAGATACTGTCCATGGCTGCCGCATCACCCGCCGCCTGGGGAAAGAGCCGGCGCAGAACGGGGAACAGCATCCGGGATAGCTTATCCGCCAGGCCGGACTGCCGCATCACTTCCATCACCCCGGTCCACAGGCAGAGCATTCCCGCGATGGACAAGGAGAGCTCCACTGCGGCGGCTGCCCCTTCCACTGCGGCGGCCGCCACCTCCGGCCCCCGCCCGGAGGCCAGTCCACACAGGATGGAAAGCACCACCATCCCGGTCCAGATGATCGTCATTGTCAACGAATATTCCCCCTCTCCCCTCATCTATACGGCCCCAATTCCAAAATCAT
The DNA here is from genome assembly GCA_022798155.1 of Lawsonibacter sp. Taxonomy (GTDB): domain Bacteria; phylum Bacillota; class Clostridia; order Oscillospirales; family Oscillospiraceae; genus Lawsonibacter. Next base: position 10,185 of record JAAWLY010000023.1, read on the forward strand.
GTCTGGACGCCAACCAGAAATTTACAGAAAAATCCAGCCGTTACCCCTTTTTCCACAAAATTTCTACATTTTTTACCCTATTTTGCCTGATAGAAACAGTTGACACGGAATTTCTTTCCCGTTACAATAGAAGTGAAAAATGTATCCGCCGGAGCTGCGCTCAGGCCCTGGCTTTCAAAACAGATAAAAAGGAGGCAATTACATGAAATCCACTGGCATTGTCCGAAAGGTGGACGAACTGGGCCGAATCGTACTGCCCATCGAACTGCGCCGCACTTTGGATATTGAGGAAAAAGATTCTCTGGAGATTTATATGGACGGGCCCTCAATTGTGCTGAAAAAATTCCAGCCCGCCTGCATCTTCTGTGACAATGAGAAAGACATCATTGAGTTTCGCGGAAAGAACGTGTGCCCCCGATGTTTTCAGGAGATGAGCGCCTCCTTCCGAAAGTAACCTTTTCCCGCCGCCGGGGCACATCAAGCAAGACAAAAAAGGAGAGAGCCCATTGGCTCTCTCCTTTTTATCCTCTGTCGCTGGCTGGTGCTGTCAGACCAGCTTCAGCTCTGTGATGGCGTAACCAAACATATTGTCCCGGGGCTGCAGGGTGGCCTGGAACTGGGCCAAATCCTGGTTCTCCACAATATAGACCAGAGCGCCGGTAAGCTGAAGACCCTGGTCGGTGGAGCGGACATCCCGCACCTGAATCTGGGACAGGCTGTCGCAGCCGCAGACCGCCTGGTAGGCGCCCTGGGTCCGGTCGTAGGTGAGCCGGTCAGTCAGCTCCTCTGGCAGGGGGGACAGCTCCCCCAGAACCACGTCCAGCGCGGCGGCGTAGTCCTGTGCCGTCTCCACGGGGAAGTACAGCACATCCTCTTGAACCTCGCTGCGGCTGTCCAGCTGCCCGTATAGGGAGAGGGTGTTGTACAGGCACTCCCAGGCCAGTTCTCCGTCGCCGCGGTCGAAGGTCTGTGCGTCGTGATTCATCATCGCCAACACCATCCCGTGAAGGGCGGGCGCCATAGCCTCACAGGGGCCCATGCCCGCCGGCATATCGCCGGGGCGGAAGTCCTGAACCTGAGTGGGGGCTTGAACCGGAGCCTCCTCATGGTCAGCCAGCGCGATGGTGCTGACAGGCAGCAGAAGCATCGAGGTAATCAGGGCGGTCAAAAGCAATTTTTTCATAAGGAGACCTCCTTCCCAATTTGTAATCTCATTATAGCACCGTAAAATGTTACCATCCTATCGAAGCTGTTACGAGATGATAAAAAATTAGTTACAGTTTGGTAGCAATTCCGGGGGAGATTGTCCACGGAACCAACTTATGCACCCGCTTGAAGAAATAGAACCTGACCTTTTCAAATCACTTGTAGGAAAGCCGATCCCAGGGTATAATGGAACAATCGAAAGGGGAGGATTTTTATATGGATCAAAAGAAAATCGACCGCATCAACCAGTTGGCCCGCAAATCCAGAACGCCGGAGGGCCTCACCCCGGAGGAAACGGCGGAACAGGCCACCCTGCGCCAGGAGTATATCGCCGCCTACCGCGCCAGTCTCACCGCCCAGCTGGACAACACATACATCCAGTACCCTGACGGCACCCGCCGGAAGCTGAAGCGGCGGGACTAAGGCCAAATTTAATCTTTTTTTGCCGGTTCCCACATTGACAAGCCCCCCATTTTCTGCCATAATGACAGTGTTTCCCAGATAATCTATCACAAGAAGGAGACCCATCTCATGGCTCTTATCAAGTTTTCCACTGACTCCGCCGCCGATGTCCCTGTCAGCCTGCGAGAGGAGCTGAACATACAGGTGCTCCCCTTCCCCATCGCCATGGGCGAGCAGGAGTATGCCGACGGGTTTGACTTTACGCCGGAGGAGTTTTACGACATGCTGCTCGCGGCACCCAATATCCCCACCCACGCCCAGCTCAATCCCTACGTATTTACCCAGATCTTTGAGCAGGCCTGGCAGGAGGGATACACCGACCTGATTCATACCTCCATCAACTCCAAGGGCTCGGCCACCTGCGCCAATGCCCTCCAGGCCCGGGAGGAATTCTACCAGGGCCACCCAGAGGCCAAAGACGCCTTCCACATCCATATCATCGACTCCCTGAACTACACCATGGGCTATGGCTGGGCCGTAGTCCATGGGGCCAGGATGGCCGCCCAGGGCGCCGCCCCCCAAGAGGTCGTGGACTTTATTCAGGACTGGGTGGACCATGTCCGGGTAATCTTTGCCCCGCTGGACTTGCGCTTCGCCAAAAAGTCGGGCCGGATCTCCGCCGCCGCCGCCTTTATGGGCGAGGCCCTGGGGCTAAAGCCCATCATGACCTTTACCAACGGCGAATCCAAAATCCTCTCCAAGGTCCGGGGGGAAAAGAGCGTCATCTCCGGCCTGGTGGATATGTGCAAAAAAGAGCGCCGGGCCGACAGCCCCTACCTTATCATCCGGGGCAACAACCTGGAGCAGGCGGACCGGCTGCTGGAGGCCTGCCGCCAGGGACTGGGCGGCGAGCCCGCCATCGTCTTTGGCATCGGCGGCGTGATCGCCATCAATGCCGGCCCCAACCTGATTGGCTTGATTTACCGCACCTGACAAACAGTTGCCTGGCGGCCCATATCCTTCAATGAATATCTTTCCACATCCCAAACCCCCGCCACCTTTTCAACGCAAAGGTGGCGGGGGTTTTTTATACAAACCTCCAAACCGGCTTGGCAAAAGGGCGCATTGCCCCCTCGTTTCCATTAAATGTATGGAAACGTGCAATTTTTCCGGGAGTTCCGGCAGTTATTGAGGAGCACCCGAAGAGGCCTTCCGGTGCTCCCAATCACATTGAAGGAGGCACAACACCATGCCAACCAACCAGACCCCGAACTACAAACTCAATCAGTGGGAGAAGTCCGACAAGGTCCAGATGGAGGATTTCAACGCCGACAACGCCAAGATCGACGCGGCCATCAAGGCGGAAGCCGACGCCAGGACCAGCGCGGTCGCCGCACTGGCCGCCACAGTCGCCCAATGCGGCAACTGCAAGATCTGGACCACCACTTATACCGGCGACGGCACGTACGGCCGCAACAACCCCAAAACTTTCACCCTTCCCAGCAAACCGGTTGTTGTTATGGTTTTTGCTTTGGACTACACATCTTGTATGTTATTACCCTACGGATGCCAGCGCGGCACTACGGTCGGCCAAGCCGTCGATCATACCTGTGAGCTTACCTGGACCAGCAACTCTGTCTCTTTGGCCAGCATACAGGGAGCCCATCATCAAATGAACGCTGAAAATAACTCCTACATGCTTGCGGTACTGATTGCCTCCGATGCCTGATAGAAGCCCCCCGAGCAATAGCTCGGGGGGCTCTTGGCACACATTCTGTTCAGCGCTTCAAATTATGTCGTAAGGTTAATTGTGAAAGTAACGCCAGTTTCGTCAGTTACAGTGTTCTGGGCAGGCATAGTAATGACAACAATCACGGTCGCCTCCGTCCCGGCATCTGCTCCAGCCTTAAAACCAATCGTCGGAGTGGTTGCGCCAGTCCCAGTAACACCAAGAGCAGATTCGCTGCTGAAGTTACTACCATCGGCCTTTTTCAGGGTAACCTCAAGGGTATCTGTACCCTTCAAATTGGTAAAGGTCGAAGTCCCAACGATTTCATAGCCGGTGCCAGCAACAGCCACAGTACCGCTAACGGTGTTCTCCTCCCAAATGGCGTACAGGGTTGTGTCAGCAGCGGGAGTGTAATCGCCAGCGGGCACAACTGTACCAGTAGTGGAACCAGCGCGCCACTCCTTGAACTTAAAGCCAGCAGGAGCGGTGAAGTCGCCGCCATTGGCGGGAACAGTCACTTTACCAGTGGCATCGGTGGTCAGGGCAGCAATGGCGCCACTACCAGTGTTGGCGTTGAAGTCCACAGTGAACTGCTCTCTCCAGATAGCGTACAGGGTGCAGTTAGCGGTGGGGTTGTAGGTCGCGCCAGCGGCTCCCGCAGTCGCAGTGGTATCGGTAGCTGCCTCGCCCCATCCGGCGAAGATGTAGCCGGTCTTAGTCACGCCAGCGGCGGGCAGGGTGACACCAGCGCCGGGATTGGTCTCAGTTAGAGCGGCCGGGGCGGTACCGCCGTCGCTGCCGTTGCCGTCAAAGCTCACGGTGTAGGCCACAGGGGCGTCCTTGACATAGTTGAACTCGACCTCGTAGGTCTTCTGGCCCTTGACATAGGTAACAGTCTTGGTAGCGGCAAGGGCGTGGTAACCAGCGGGAGCGGCGGGAGCGGTGATGGTCCACACGCCGCCCACCAGGGTCTTGGTGGACTGCTTTATGGTGGTTGTGCTGTACAAGTCCTTCACGCCGCTGTCGTTGAGGTAGCACTTGACGATGATATCCACGGTGGAGCCGGTGGGATCAACGCCCTTGGTGGTCACATTGGTGTCGCTGAGGATGACGATCCACTTGGCGCGGCCGGTGCCGTCCAGAGCGGCCACCAGGCGGCCCTCGAAGCCCAGCTTGCCGTCGGACTCGTTGCCGTCGGCGTCGCCCAGAGCGGCCAGGGCGTCGGGCACGGAGTCATACTGCTGAGTCTTCTTGACGCCGTCCACAGGCTGGATGACCACGGTGGGCACATTCACGTCCACGAAGGTCAGGCCCCAGTCATTGGTGTTATCAACGCCCAGCTTCAGGGTGCGCTTCTCCAGGTGGAGGTTGGGGGCGGTGGCGATGGTCAGGCGGGAAACGGCGTCGTTCTGGGTGCAGGTGCTGTCGGAGCATTCGCCGTCATTCACCTCGTGGCCGATGTCGTAGACCTCGTGCTTCGTCTCGTTGATCTGAGCATTGGTGGCGCTGTAAATCTTGGCGGGGTCAACATCCTTAACGGCGGTGACATACTCGCCGGTGTAGCGCAGCTCCTGGATATGGCCCACACGCAGCTCCTTCATGGTGCTCTTGAACTTGCTGTGAGCGGTCAGGGTAGTCTTCTCGCCGTTCACAACAGCGTCGAACTCCCAATAATAGGTGCCGTCGTCGTCGACCCACTCCGCATTGGTGTTGCTGAGGATATAGGCATAGTTGGCGGCGGTGCCCTTGGCCTCGCCGATCACGATGGAGGCGATGATGTAGTTATCCTTGTCGTACACGGTGTAGACACTGTCGTACATCATGGTCTCGTCAGTCAGACCCTCATAGATCACATCGCCAGTGTCATGCTTGGCGACAGTAATCTCCACGTTCTGGACGCCGGTGTACAGGCCGTCCACGCCGGAGATCACCTTGCCGGTGACGCCCTTACCGGAGACATGGTCCAGCTCGGGGATGATGTAGATGGACTCGTCGTTGCCATAAGCGCGGGTAGCAACAAGGGTGCCGGGATGGACGGAGGAGGTATCAGCGGCGTCCTTAGCGGTGGCGTCCAGAACCACATTGTTGCACTTGATGATCCGGTCCTTGGCGCCAGGGCTGGGGGAATCCGGATAGTTGGTGGTATTCACCTCGGTGGTGAACATCCGGCCGGCGGGGGTCAGGGTGTACACGCCGTCCTTGTTCACGGTGTAGGTGAACCAGCGGTTCATGATGGCCCAAGCAATGTCATTAGCACCACTGTTGCCATAGTTGGCGCTGTTCCACTCCTTGAAGTAGTCCTTGCCAGCCAGGCTGCCGCCCAGAACGGCTCTGACGTTCTTGTTGGTGTCCTTCACATTGACGTTGATGGTCTTCATGGTGCCGTCCAGGAAGATGCCGTTGGCGTCAGCGTAGGTGGCGGAGATGGTGCTGTCGTTCATCTTGACGCCGGAGATAAAGACATAGTTGTCGCCGCCGGAGTACAGGTCCACGCCGATGGCGTAGCCGTACTTATCCAGGTAGACATTGTAAGCCTTGTCGGTCAGCTTCTGGTTGTCGTACAGCTCCAGCACATCGTCGCTGTACCAGGCCTGCTTGGAACTGTCGTACTTGGTGCCGCCGGTGGTGACGCTGTCAAACAGAGTCTCCTTGCCGGCAGTATCGCTGTCCGGGTCGTCGCTGCGGTTGCTGAACTTGGTCAGGGTGGAGTTGCTCAGGATCTCCACATCGCTGATGGAGACGACCTCCATGTCGCTGCGGAGCAGGCTGTTCTTGTTCTTGCCGGACATGGTGACCAGAACATAGTCGTCCACCTTCACGTCCTCGACCTCAGCCACGTCGGCCTTGGCGACAGTCTTGGGGGTGGCAACGGTCTTCTTGGCGTTGTAGCTGGTGTAGATGTTAAAGGTAGCGCTCTCGCGGGTGGTGCTGTAGTCAGCAGTGGCCTTGCCCAGCCAGGTGTTGATGGAGGTGATGTCGATGGTCTCGGCCTCGATGTCCACAAAAACCTGGGTCAGAACGCCCCGACCGGTCGCGCCGAAGGTCTTGTCCTGACGGGACATGATGTGGGCGGCGGTGCTGGCGGTCAGAACGCCGGTCTGATCCACGCCATCCACATAGTAGGTGAACTCATAATCGTTGAGATTATTCCGGCCGATCAGGTCGTACAGAGTACGGCAGTTGACGCCCTTGGTATAAGTCTCCTTGATGTTCTCCTTCTTCATGTAGGTGCCGATCTCCTGGCCCTTGTACTCCCAGTGGCGGGAAGGACGCATAAAGATATCGTCATCGTACTTGGTCAGCTTCAGCTCGCCGTTGTACAGTTCCTCGCCCAGCTGGATGTAGTACTGGCCGCGGTTGATGTTGTCGCCGCCCACCACGTCGCTGGTACGGCCCTCAATGGCGTGGTACTTGGCCAGCGTGCTGGTGCGGGAGGTGTACTCAGGCTTGTAGCCCACGATCACGTCGCCCTGGGCGGTGGGGATCTTGGTGCCCACGTCGCCGGTGAAGGTGACCATGTCGGACTTCAGAGCGTTCAGGGCCATCTGGGCCACCTCGTTGCGGGTCAGGGAGCTCTGAGCGTTGGAGTCGATGTAGTCAAACAGCCCCACCTCGGTGGCCTGCTTCACGGTGGCCAGCACATAGCTGTCGCCGAAGTCCTGCTGATACTGGAAGTAGCCCAGGGCTTTCAGCATCATCAGGGCGGCCTGGACAGCGTTCACGTTCTGGCCGGCGCCGTACATGCCGCCGCCGATGCCGGAGGTGATGCCGTTGGCGGCGCAGGCGGCCACGTAGGGGGCGGCCCAGGCGGGCACGTCGCTAAAGGGGTTTGTGCCCTGGTAGTAGTTGTAGTCCAGGTTGAGCAGCTTGGACATGATGACTGCCATCTGCTCACGGGTGACATAGTCATCCGGGTTGAAGTTTCCATTG
>JAAWLY010000024.1 GCA_022798155.1 Lawsonibacter sp.
CGCCCCCAACGAGGGGGGCAAGTCCACCTGGGCCGCCTTCTGGCGGGCCATGCTCTACGGCATCGACACCCGTGACCGGGACAAAAAGGGCTATCTGGCGGATAAGAACCGCTACCAGCCCTGGTCGGGCGCCCCCATGGAGGGGGAAATCACCCTGGAGTATGAGGGCCGGAACATCACCATCCGCCGTGGCCCCCGGGGAAACACCCCCTTCGGCGCTTTCTCCGCCGTCTACACCGGCACCCAGGAGCCGGTGTCCGGCCTCACTGCCGCCAACTGCGGCGAGCTGCTCACCGGGGTGGGGGCGGAGGTATTCACCCGCTCCGCCTTCCTGGGGGACGGGAACCTGTCCGTCACCTCCGCCCCGGAGCTGGAGCGGCGCATCGCCGCCCTGGTCACCTCGGGGGAGGAGGACGTGTCTTTCTCCCAGGCCATGGAGCGGCTGAAAACCTGGAAAAACCGGCGGCAGGTGAACAAGAGCGTAGGGGAGATCCCCAAGCTGGAGGGGGAGCTGGAGCAGGTGCGGGAGGCCCTGTCCCAGCTGGAGGAGACCGCCGCTGAAGCCACCCGGCTGGAGGGGGAACTGGCCCTTCTGGAGCGAGAGCGGGAGGGCCTGACCCAACAGGCGGAGGCCCACAAGGCCCTGGCCCGGAAAAAGCTGTCTGACCGCTACGCCCAGGCGGAGGAGGAGTACCGCTCCGCCCGGGACCAGTACGCCGCCCTGGAACAGGAGCAGAGCCGCTTCGGGAACATCCCCGACCGGGAGGAGCTGAAACAGGCCCAGGGCGAGCTGCAATACCTGAAGGTCCTGGAGGAGGAGATCAAGCAGGGGGAGTCCGCTCTGAAAGAAGCGGAGGAGGCCGCGGCCAAGGCAAAAGAGACGGCGGCGGACGGGCGCTTTGCCGGACTGTCCGGCGAGGAGGCGGTGGACAAGGCCGCCGCCAACTGCGCCGAGTACCAGACGGCCCAGGAGAAAGGCCGGCGGTATCAAAAGACTTGTCCCTGGTTCATCATCATCGGTCTGGTCTGGCTTCTTGGCTTTTCTCTTCCTCTTTACCTGAAAAACGGGGTAAACCTTTTCAGCGGTATGGGTGCGGCCCTCTGCGCCTTCTTGTTTCTTCTGGCGGGCTTACAGAGGGGCCGGGTCAAAAAGATTCGGAACGGAGCATCTGAACTCCTGTCCTGCTACGGCGTCCAGACCCCGGAGGAGCTCACCGCCCTGGCGCAGAGCTACAAAGACCGCTGTCAGGCGGCGGAAAAGGCCGCCCACGAGGCGGAGGTCATCAAAAACGCTGTCACCCAGCGGCAGAGCAAGCGGGACGAGACCAAGGCCAATCTTTTGGACTTTGTCCACACCTTCGCCCCGGAGGCCCAGGGGATGTTCGGCTGTTCCGCAGCCCTGAGCCGGGCGCTGAACATCGACCACGATCTGGCCCTGGCCCGGGATCGTACTCAGGAGCGCCGCCGCCGGTTGGACGACCTGGCCGCCCAGGGGGCGGGACACCAAAACGGGCCCGCCCCGGAGCTGCCCATCCCCGACCTGGGGCCGGAGGATACCCAGCGCCTGCTGGAGCGCACCGCCGGCAGGCTGGAGCAGGTGTCCGCCCGGCTGAACCAGGCCCAGGGTGCTCTCCAGTCCATGGGGGACCCGGCCGCCCTGTCCGCCCAGGCGGAGGGGCTGGAGGAGCGGCTCTCCCGGCGCCGGCTGGAGCTGGAGGCCATTACCGCCGCCATAGAGGCCCTGACCCGGGCCAACGCCCGGCTTCAGGAGCGGTTTTCTCCTGAGCTGAACCGGCTCACCGGCCAATTCCTGGCCCAGCTTACCGGCGGGAAATATTCCGCCGTGTCCCTCACCCGAGAGCTGGAGGGCTTTGTTCAGGCGGGAGACGGGGTCTTGCCCCGCTCCGCCCTGTATCTCTCCCGGGGGACGGCTGACCAGCTCTACCTGGCCCTGCGGTTGGCGGTGTGCCGGCTGTGCCTGCGCTCAAAGCCCCCTGTCTTTCTGGACGACGCTCTGTCCTCCTTCGACGACACCCGCCTGGAGGCGGCCCTGGAGCTGCTGTGGGAGCTGTCAGGAGAGCAGCAGCTGCTCCTGTTCACCTGCCAGAAGCGGGAGGGCCAAATACTGGCCAATATGCCGGGGGTGACGAAAATAGAATGGCAGGGCGCGTAAGATCCGTCCCGCTGCGGTTGAAATTTCTCCCCAAACCGGTTATAATACCACTCACAACCCAAGGAAAAGAGGTACCCCCCAATGGACGAATACAACAGCCTGCCCCAGGAAGAGCTTTCAGAGGCAGGAAACTTGGAACCACAGGTCCCAGAGGAGCTGGAGAGCCCAAGTTCAGAGCCTGAGGATAAACCCCGCCGGCCAGGGGCCGACCTGTTTGAGTGGCTGCAATTGTTTCTGGGCTGTGTGGTGGCGGCGGTGGTGCTGTTTAACTGCGTAGCCCGGCTCACCCGGGTGGACGGCGGGTCTATGGACAACACCCTGCACGACGGCGAAATTATGCTCATCTGGTCCCTGGGCTACACCCCCAGCCAAGGCGACATCGTGGTACTGAACAAGACCTCCACTCTGCTGCCCGGCTGGACAGAGCCCCGGGCCATTATCAAGCGGGTGATCGCTACCGGCGGGCAGATGGTAGACATCGACTACGACACCGGAACCGTTTATATAGACGGACAGCCTCTGGATGAGCCTTACATCAAAGAGGAGATGTACCGCCCCCCCTCCCCCACCATGCAGCAGACCCACTGGCAGGTCCCGGAGGGCTCCATCTTTGTCATGGGGGACAACCGGAATAACTCCACCGACAGCCGCGACGATCAGTTGGGCCCCATCGACACCGGCTATGTGCTGGGGAAGGCAGTGTTTGCCCTGTGGCCCTTGGAGCGCTTTGGCACGGTATGAGGAAAAATACCCGCTCTCCGCTGGAATTTTCCGGCTGAAAGCGGGTGTTTTTGTATTTTATCTTGAAACGTACCGCATTTCTATGCTATAATAGATAAGTTAAGCGAAACACACATGGACAGGCGGGAGGTGACCACCGATGAAATACAAGCATTGGCAGGTGGCTTCCCCCTGTCCGGAGGGTCAGCAGCGGCTGGAGGAGGCGGGGCTTCCCCCGCTGCTGGCCGGGCTGCTGGCCGCCCGCGGTCTGGTCCGGTTGGAGGATGTCCAGCGGCTGCTCTCCCCAGAGCAGGAGCCCTTCTGCAACCCCATGCTCCTGCGGGATATGGACAAAGCTATCCAGCGGGTGCGCCTGGCGCTGGAGCGGGGGGAACTTATCGCCGTATTCGGCGACTACGACGTGGACGGCATCACCGCCACCTGCCTGCTTACCCAATTCCTCACCGCCCGGGGCGGCAGCGTGGTCCCCTACATTCCCAGCCGCCTGGGGGAGGGCTACGGCCTGAATCCAGAGGCGGTCCACGCCCTAGCCCAGCGCGGGGTCGGGCTGATTATCACCGTGGACTGCGGCATCACCGCTGTGGAAGAGACCCGGCTGGCCAGCCGCCTGGGCGTCGATGTGGTCATCACCGACCACCACTCCTGCAAAGAGGAGCTGCCCCCCGCCGTGGCCGTGATAGACCCCCACCGCCCCGACTGCCCCTACCCCTTTAAGGGCCTGGCCGGGGTGGGCGTGGCCCTGATGCTGGCCCTGGCGGTGGCCGGGCAAAACGAGGCCGCGGCAGTCTTTGACCAATTCTGCGATCTGGCCGCCGTGGGCACGGTGGCCGACGTGATGCCCATGACCGGAGAAAACCGGGCCATTGTCAGCCTTGGGCTGAGAAAGCTGGACCCGCCCCGGCGGCTGGGGCTGGCCGCCCTGATCCGCCGCGCCGGCCTGGAGGACAAACCGGTCACCTCGGTGGCGGTGGGCTACACCTTGGCCCCCCGCATCAACGCTTCCGGCCGAATGGGCCGGGCGGAGGTGGCGGTGGAGCTCTTCCTCACCCAGGACCCGGACCGGGCGGAGGAGCTGGCCACGCTTCTGTGCGAGCTGAACCGGGAGCGCCAGGGCATTGAGGGCGAGATTTTTCAGCAGTGCGTCCAGCAGCTGGAACAGGCCCCCCAGCAGGGCGCTATTGTGTTGGCGGGCAGCCAGTGGCACCAGGGAGTGGTGGGCATTGTGGCCTCCCGCCTGGCGGAAAAATACTCCTGCCCCTGTTTTATGATCTGCCTGGACGGCGGCATGGGCAAGGGCTCCTGCCGCTCCTGGGGAGACATCAATCTCTTTGCGCTGCTGTCCGCCTGCTCCGGCCTTTTGGAAAATTTCGGCGGTCACGCCCTGGCCGCCGGCTTCACCGTCAAAGAGGAAAACATCCCCGCCCTGGCCCAGGCCCTGCGCCAGGCAGTGGCGGACAGCTGCCAGGGCCAGGCCCTCCCCTCCGTGCTGGAAATCGATATGTCCGTCGCGCCCCACCTGCTGACGGTGGAGGCGGTGGAGTCGCTGGACCTGCTGGAGCCCTGCGGCACAGGCAATCCCCGGCCGGTGTTTCTCCTCCAAGGGGCCCAGGTGCAGACCATGTCTCAGGTGGGCCGGGGCCGGCACCTAAAGCTGCGGATGGAAAGCCGGGGAGTCCCCCTGGACGCCATTTTTTTCTCAAACCAGGGCTCAGAGCTGGGGCTGTTTCCCGGCTGCCGGGTAGACGTGGCCTTTTACCCCCAAATCAACGACTTCCGGGGAGTGCGGTCCGTCCAGCTCCAGGTGGTGGATCTGTGTCTGGTCCCCTCCAGGGCCCAGCTGGAACAGGCCATCTATGATAAATACAGTCGGGGCGACCCCTTAACCTGCGAAGAGGCCCGCTTCCTTCTCCCCAGCCGGGGGGACTTTGTGGGGCTTTACCGCTGGCTGGAGCGCCAGTCTACCGGCTGCACCGTGGTAGAGGACACCCCCGCCCGCATCGCCCGGTCGGTGGCCCGGGCTACCCGCCAGCGGGAGATTCCCGCCCGCACCATGCTCTGTCTGGAGGTACTGGAAGAGCGGGGCCTGATCCATTTAAAGCACCACACCGACCGCATCCAGATTACTTTGTGCCATGTGGAGCATAAGGTGGATCTGGAGGCGTCGGCTATCATTCAGAAGCTGCGAGAAATTTTAGGAAATTAGCCCCTCCGCAGAGGGGAACGGGGCTTTTCTCCCCAGCCAAGCCCAAAATTTCCCGGCCAGCGGCGCCAGCCCTCTTTGATCCGAGGGCTTTTGAGAGAGGTGATTACATGGACCCCATTTTGGAGCGATACCATGCTTTGGAAAAAAAGGTGCTGACCTATATCCCCAACCTGGATACCCAGCGGCTGTTTGACGCTTTCACCTACGCAGATACCGCCCACCACGGCCAGCTGCGCAAAAGCGGCGAGCCTTACATCATCCACCCCATCGCCGTGGCCGAGATCGTGGCCGACCTGGAGCTGGATATGGACGCGGTGGTGGCCGCCCTGCTTCACGACTGCATTGAAGACACCGCCTCCACCCATGAGGAGATTGCCAAAAAGTTCAATCCCACCGTGGCCGAGCTGGTGGAGGGGGTCACCAAGCTGACCAAGATGCAGTTTGTCACCAAGGAAGAGGAGCAGATGGAGAATCTGCGCAAGATGCTCATGGCCATGAGCCGAGACATCCGGGTAATCCTGATTAAGGTGTGCGACCGGCTGCACAACATGCGTACCATGGAGTATCAGTCCCCCCGGAAGCAGCGGGAGAAGAGCCTGGAGACCATGGAGATCTACGCCCCCATCGCCCACCGCTTAGGAATGCAGAAAATCAAGTGGGAGCTGGAGGACCTGTCCCTGCGCTACCTGGACCCGGTGGGCTATAAGGAAATTGTGGAGGAGCTGGAGGCCCGCTCCTCCGCCCATGAGGAGTTTCTCGCGGGCATTCAGCACCGCATCGAGCAGCGGCTGGAGCAGGAGGGCATCCACTGCACCATCTATGGCCGGGTCAAGCACATCTACTCCATCTACCGAAAAATGTTCGCCCAGAACAAAACCTTGGATGAAATTTTTGACCTGTACGCCTTCCGGGTCATCGTCAGCGATATCCCGGAGTGCTACAATGTGCTGGGCTGCATCCACGATATGTTCAAGCCGGTGCTGGGCCGGTTCAAAGACTACATCGGCACCCCCAAGCCCAACATGTACCAGTCCCTCCACACCACCGTCATCGGCCGGGAGGGCATCCCCTTCGAGGTACAGATCCGCACCTGGGAGATGCACCAGACCGCCGAGTACGGCGTGGCCGCCCACTGGAAATACAAGCAGGGGCTGGCCAACAAAAAGCTGGGCACCGAGCAGGAATTTGAGTGGGTGCGCAAGCTGCTGGAGGGCCAGCAGGACACCGACGCGGAGGAATTCGTCTCCACCCTGAAGGTGGACCTGTTTGCCGACGAGGTCTTTGTCTTTACCCCCAACGGAGATGTGAAAAGCCTGCCCCAGGGGGCCACGCCCATCGACTTCGCCTATAACATCCACTCCGCGGTGGGCAACACAATGGTGGGCACCCGGGTGAACGGGCGGATGGTGCCCTACGACTATACCCTGTCCAACGGCGATATTGTAGAAGTGCTCACCGCCAAAAACGCCAAGGGCCCCAGCCGGGACTGGCTGAAGCTGTGCAAATCCAACGAGGCCCGGAACAAAATCCGCCAGTGGTTTAAGAAGGAGCGGCGGGAGGAGAACATCGCCACCGGCCGGGCCGCCTTCGAGGCGGAGCTGAAGCACACCAAAATGACGCTGGCCTCCGTCACCAGCGATGAGGTACTGCCCCATCTGCTCCACAAGCTGCGCTGCGGCACCCTGGATGAGCTCTACGCCGCCATCGGCTACGGGGGCACCACCGCCTCCAAGTCAGTGGCCCGCATCCGGGAGGAGCTCCAGCGGCTGGGCCGGCTCCAGGCGGAGAAGGCGGCCGCCGCCGCCCGCTCTTTGGAGGAGAGCGTCATCATGCCGGGCAACGCCTCCCCGTCAGAGTCCCACGGGCCCGTCAAGCCCAAGCACTCCGACTCGGGCATCATTGTAGAGGGACTGGGCAACTGCCTGGTGAAGTTCGCCAAGTGCTGCACCCCCGTCCCCGGCGACCCGGTGATTGGCTTCATCACCCGGGGCTACGGCGTCTCTGTCCACCGGGCCGACTGCCCCAACGCCCAGCCCGAAAAGCGCAAGCCGGAGGAGGTCGACCGGTGGGTAAAGGTCTCCTGGGCAGACAGCAAGCTGCCCAATTATAAGACCTCCCTGGAGCTGTCCGCCAAGGACCGGGACAACCTCACTCTGGACGTGGCCATGGCCCTGTCCACCGCCCAGGTAAAGGTGTCCGCCCTGTCCGCCCGCTCCATGCCAGATGGCCACGCCACCATCTCGATGGTGGTGGAGGTGAAGGACAAGAGAGAGCTGGAGGGGGTCATTAACAAGCTGAACAACATCCAGGGCGTGTACCATGTGGCCCGGGCCTCCGGGAAATGATCCCCGCGAAAACCGTCTCCGCAAAATCTCCAATCCATTAAAAAGGACGTGATCCCATGCGGGCTGTTGTCACCCGGGTGGCCTCCGCCTCCGTCGCCATCGGCGGCAAGACGGCGGGTGCCATTGAAAAGGGCTTTCTGGTCCTTCTGGGCGTAGGCCCGGAGGACAACGAGGCTGTCTGCGATAAATTGGCGGAAAAAATCTGCAATCTGCGGATTTTTGAGGACGAGCAGGGCAAAATGAATCTGAATTTGGAGCAGGTGGGCGGCTCTCTGCTGGTGGTGTCCCAGTTCACCCTGTACGCCGACACCTCCTCCCGCCGCCCCGGCTTCTCCCATGCCGCCAAGCCCGAGCTGGCCGTTCCGTTGTACGAGCGCTTCCTGGACCGGTGCCGGGCCCGGGGCTTCATGGTGGAGCACGGCCAGTTCGGGGCCGACATGCAGGTGGCCTCGATAAACGACGGGCCGGTGACCATTCTCTTTGACACGGACAAACCATAAGGAGGGAACGCCATGAAGGTAAAACTGATGCAGGTGGGCGAAATCGGCACCAACTGCTATTTCCTCATCGACACGGACAGCAATGTGCTGGCGGTGATTGACCCCGGCGACGAGCCGGAGCTGATTCAGGAGGCCATTGAGGAGACAGGGGCGGAGGTAAACTATATCCTCCTCACCCACGGCCACTACGACCACACCACCGCCGTGCCCGCCCTGCACCGGGTCTACCCCGGCGCGGAGGTCTATATCCATTCCGCCGACGCCAACGGCGCGGGCGGCACCCTGTTTCCCCTGGCGGGACAGGTGGAGGACCTGAAATTCTACGGCGAGGGAGACACACTCCCCCTGGGCTCTTTGACCATCCAGGTGCTCCACACCCCCGGCCACTCCCCCGGCTCGGTCACCCTCAAGGTGGGGGACGCCCTGTTCTGCGGCGACACCCTGTTCGCCGGCTCCATGGGCCGCACCGACCTGCGGGGGGGCAGCGAGGAGCAGATTATGGCCTCCCTCAAGCGCCTGGGCCAGCTGGAGGGCAATTTCCACGTCCTCCCCGGCCACATGCAGACCTCCAACCTGGATCAGGAGCGGAAGTTTAATCCCTACCTGCGGATGGCAATGAACCAAGGGTGAAGGTTCCTCTCGTCCCGCCCACAGGGGGGGAGGGGGCTGCTGGGCCAACCCGCTGAGCAAGTCCCGGCGCAGCCCCAGTCCGAAGAGGTAATAGGCCCGGACCTCACAGGCCAGGTGGGCGGTCAGGGCGGATTCAAATTCGCTGTACCGCTCATAGCCGATGATGTCCATCAGTTCCGCCGTAGCTCTGTTATATTCCTGCTCCGCCTGGACGTATTCCGGGATGGTATCGCAGAATTTTGCGATTTCAGTGGGAATTTCCAGGTTGTCGAGGAATAAAGTTTGTAGTATAGTCTGATTCATAGAGTTTCCTCATCTCGCATGTTAGTTTCATTATATTATGCAATTCATCTTCATGTCAAGGGGTTTTTATGGCTACTTTAGGCGAACGACTGAAAATGCTCCGCAAAGAGAAGCGGATGACACAGCCCGAGCTTGCAGAACTGCTGAATCAGTCCCTGCGAGCATACCAGTATTATGAGTCAGGACACCATGTCCCCGAGTTTCCGAATCTGGTCCTGTTGGCAGATTTCTACGACGTCAGCCTGGACTATCTGGTGGGCCGCAGTGAGACAAGGGAGCGCCAGCCGTGAAGCTGTATTTTGAAACGTCAAATTTCCCCTGGTCCCCGGAGCGGTATCACTACGCGGCGGAACAGATGATGCTGACCCTGTTTCCGGACCAGCGGCCCGAGTATCCGGAAGGCCCGCCGCCCAGAGACATGGGCGGGGAAACAAACGCCGCCATTTTCACCCTCCACCGGGGGAAAAAGCTGACCAATGTCAGCGCTCTGGTCTTTCAGCCCTGGGGCTGGCACAACGGCGTGACCCGTTTCCCCTCGGAAGAGCTGGACGAACCCCCGGAGAAGGTTTACCACACCGTTCAGCACGCCTTGAAGCTGGCCTTCTACAAAGCGGGCGCCGCCCTGCTAGGGACTCAGCCCCCCTGGGGTGCCCTCACCGGGGTCCGCCCGGTGAAGCTGCCCACCCGAGCCATGCTGGCCGGAGCTGCCCCTAAGCAGGCGCAGAAGGAGCTGGAGAAGGAGTATTTTGTCTCCCCCGACCGGGCCAAGCTGGCGGTGGACTGCGCCCGGGCCAGCCTGACAGTCCAGAGCTCTCTGTCGCCCAACCAGGTCTCCCTGTATATCGGCATCCCTTTCTGCCCCTCCCGGTGCGTCTACTGCTCCTTCGTCTCCGCCGACGTGGGCCGGACTCTGAACCTGGTGGAGCCCTACCTGGAGGGCCTGCTCCGGGAGGTGGAGGAGACGGGCCGGGTGCTGAGAGAGACGGGGTTAAATATCCGCTCCTTCTACATGGGGGGCGGCACCCCCACCACCCTGTCCGCGGAGCAAATGGACCGCCTGCTGTCCAAATGCGAGGAATGCCTCCCCTTGGAGCGCTGCACGGAATATACGGTAGAGGCCGGCCGGCCGGACACCATTACCCGGGAAAAGCTGGAGGTGCTGAAAGCCCACGGCATTGGCCGCGTCTCCATCAACCCCCAGACCCTGGAGGACCCTGTGTTGGAGGCCATCGGCCGCAGGCACTCCTCCGGAGATATCCGGGTGGCCTATGAGCTGGCCCGGACCACCGGCTTCGGCTGCGTCAACATGGACCTGATCGCCGGCCTGCCCCGGGACACTGCCGACGGTTTCCGCCGCTCCCTGGAGGGAGTGCTGGCCATGGGGCCTGAGAATGTCACCGTCCACACCCTGGCGCTGAAAAAGGGCTCCTCCCTGATGGAATCCGGCGGCCGGCTTCCCAGTGGAGACGCGGTATTCCTTATGTTGAATCTCTCCCGGGAGCTGCTGACAACGGCAGGTTATATCCCGTACTACTTATACCGGCAGAAATATATGTCTGGCTCCCTGGAAAACGTGGGCTGGGCCAAGCCGGGTGCCGAGAGTCTATACAACATCGTCATGATGGAGGAGCTGCACACCGTGGTCTCCCTGGGGGCCGGGGGCGTGACCAAGCTCATCGGCGGGGGAAAAATCCTCCGCCTGACCAACCCCAAGTTCCCCCAGGACTATCTGGCTGGCCTGGACAAGGTGCTGGGGCAGAAGGAAGAGATCAAATCCTTTTATCATTTGTAAAGAGGAGATGGTATCTATGGCATATCAACTTCAGGAGATCAACCGGCGCATTCAAACTGACGTGGTGGAATTTCTGGCGGAGTGCGACGCAAACTACGCCCAGCGGGTGTCGCTGGCGGCGGACAAGATTCTGTCCAACCTGGAGCGCAGCCCCATTGTGCTGCTCTCCGGCCCCTCCGGCTCGGGCAAGACCACCACGGCCATGAAAATCGCCGAGGAGCTCCACCGCCGGGGGGTAAACTCCCGGGCGGTGGCTATGGACAACTACTTTCTCACCCAGGACCCCGCCACCGTCCCCCGCACCCCGGATGGAAGCATCGACTACGAATCCCCCCTGTGCCTGGACATGGACCTGCTCAGCCAGCACTTTACCGCTCTGAGCCGGGGGGAGTGGATTCTGGTTCCCAAGTTTGAGTTCGCCCGCCAGATGCGCAACGACAGCCTGGGCACACCGCTGAAGCTGGAAAAAAACGAAATCGCTATCTTTGAGGGGATTCACGCCCTGAACGACGACATCGCCGGCCGCCATCCCGAGGCCACCAAGCTGTATATCTCCGCCCGGTCCAACGTGAACGAGGGAGCTGTCCTGCGCTTCAAGGGCACTTGGATGCGGCTTACCCGCCGGGCTGTTCGGGACTACAGCTTTCGGGGCACCGGAGTGGCCCAGACTTTAGAGATGTGGGCCAACGTCCGCCGGGGAGAGAAGCTGTACATCTCCCCCTTTAAGGGAAAGGCGGACATCGTGTTCGACTCCTCCCTGCCCTATGAGGTGTCGGTGATGAAAAATTACGCCCTCCCTATCCTGAACAGTGTTCCGGAGAGCAATGAGCGCCGCGGTGAGCTGATGGACCTGGTGGCCGCCTTTGAGCATTTTGAAGCAGTTGATCCCGCCCTGGTGGCCAAAGACTCCCTTTTGCGGGAATTCATCGGCGGCGGAAGTTATAAGTACCACTGATTTTATCCTGAACTCGGAGTGATACCAATGCCATATTTGCCCACCTACGACTCCCGTGACTCCCGGTACAAAACGCCCTACGGCGCGGTGGCCTCGGGAACGCAGGTACAATTTACATTGCGCCCGCCCCGTATAGAGTGTTTCTCCCACGCCAGCATAACCGCCCGCTTTGAAAGCCGGCACGATGAGACTGTTATCGTCAAGATGCCCTGGCAGGGCCACCACCTGGGCCAGGACCTGTTCTCCACAGAGTTGGATACCGCCGGCTATGTGGGCCTGATCTGGTACTCCTTCCACCTGGAAAAGCTGGACGGCCGCAAGCAGGAGCTGGGCCCTTACCAGCTTACCGTCTATGACGGGGATGAACACATCCCAAGCTGGTTTGGCGAGGGGGTCACTTATCAGATTTTCCCTGACCGCTTCCGCCGCAGCAAGCTTCCCAACCCCGAGGGTTTGGTCGGGGGCCGCACCGTCCACCAGAGCTGGGAGGAGTTCCCCGAGTACCGCCCGGACGACCGGGGCGAGGTGCGCAACCGGGACTTTTTCGGCGGGGATTTTCAGGGCGTGATTGAAAAGCTCAGCTATCTGAAAAGCTTGGGGGTGAATACAATCTATTTCAACCCCATCTTCGAGGCCGCTGAAAACCATCGCTACGGCACCGCCGACTACAGCCGGGTGGACCCCATGCTGGGCACCAACGAGGACTTCGCCCGCCTGTGCAGCGAGGCCCACAAGCGGGGTATGCGGATCATGCTGGACGGGGTGTTTAACCACACCGGCTATGTCAGCCGCTACTTCAACGGCGACGGTTTCTACCCAGACCCCGGCGCCCACCAGAGCTGGGACTCCCCCTACCGCCCCTGGTTCAACTTTACCCAGTGGCCCCAAAAGTACGAGAGCTGGTGGGGGATCTACACCCTGCCCGCCGTCAACGAGAACAATCCCAGCTATCGGGAGTTTATCTTTGGCGGAGAGGACAGCGTGATCCGCCGGTGGCTGCGGGCCGGCGCAGACGGCTGGCGGCTGGACGTGGCCGACGAGCTGCCCGACGACTTTGTCCACGGCATCCACGCTGCCGCCCGGGCGGAAAAGCCAGACGCTGTCATTATCGGCGAGGTGTGGGAGGACGGCTCCACTAAGGTGGCCTACGGCGTGCGCCGCAAGCACATCCTGGGGGGCCACTGCGACGGGCTGATGAACTATCCCCTGCGCTCCGCCATCCTCGCCTTCTTCCAGGGAGGCGGGGGGGAGGCCTTCGTCAAGGGGATGGAGGCCATCCGGGAAAATTACCCCTCCTTCGCCTTCTACTCCGCCATGAATTCCCTAGACACCCACGACACCCCCCGTCTGCTCACCCTGCTGGGGGCCGGGGGCGAATACCGGGACCAGTCCAAGGAGTGGCGTGCCCAGTTCACCCTGTCCCCCAAGCAGCGGACCAGAGGACGCGAGCTGTTGAAGGCCGCCGCCCTGCTGCTGTTCTGCTTCCCCGGCTCCCCCACGGTGTACTACGGAGACGAGGCGGGCATGGAGGGCTTTGAGGACCCCTTCAACCGCCAGACCTACCCCTGGGGCCACGAGGACCAAGAGCTGCTGCGCTGGTACCGCTCCCTGGGCCGGCTGCGCAACCGCCACCCTGCCCTGCGCCGGGGCGCCATCCGCTATGTCTGCGGCCAGGGTCCCCTGCTGGCATTCCTCCGGGAGTCAGAGGAGGAGCGGCTGCTGTGCGCCTTCAACGCGGGGGAAGAGCCGCAGGCCCTCCCCTTCAACAGAGGCGGGCTCCGCCTTATTTTGGGCCAGGCCGAGCTCACCCGGGAGGACTGCAGCTGCACCATCTCCCTCCCGCCCCGGTCCGGCGCGGTCCTCAGCGTAAAGCGCAGATAACAACAAAACATTCTGCCGCCGGGTCAGCGCCTGCCCGACGCCAGGGAAAAGGCCGCCGGAGCTTTCAGCTCCGGCGGCCTTTCAACCGTTCTCTTCATAAGCTGGGGGTCTCAAAGATAATGGGCCTGCCCTGGCAACTCACCCGGCCAAATTTGACCTCCACACTACCGCCCTCCGCCAAATTGGGATAGATTCCGTCGGGTGCCTCCACAGCCACCAGGCCACAGTTCCCCTTCAGGCTAAAAATACCTGTCAGCTGCCGCTCCCCAGAGCGGTGAGCCCCGTGGAGGATATCTCCCCGCAGGGCCTGGACGCAGTAGGCGCTGTCGGTCAGCAGCGGATTTTGTTTCAGCTCATAGAGCCGCCGCAACAGCCCGCTCCGGTCTGGACCAGAGCTCCAGTCCACCGGGTCCTTTTCAAAGAGGTTGGGCAGGTGGACACAGCTCACCTCCTGGCCGCCGTAGAGCAGCGTCATCCCCTTTTGGAAGTAGAGGAAGGCGGTCCAGTTTAAAAGGGCGGCCTCGCCGGGGATGGCTGCCGCAGCACGCAGCCGGTCGTGGTTTTCCAGATAGCGCAGCTTAACATAATTGTCCGGATAGATCGCCTCCTGCCGGTTCACCGCCTGGGCGTACCGGCTCAGGGAGGCTTTTCCGTCCAGGTAGTCCTGGTAGTCGGGGTAGAGGTCATACTCATAGCTGATGTCAAAGGCCTGGAAAATCTCGGAATCCGACAGGGCGGTGATGCCCTGGCTGCGGGCCAGCCGGATAAACTCCGGCTCCACCGATTCGGCCAGCCAAATACAGCCGGGGCGGACCGTCTCCACCTCCGCCCTGGCCTGGAGCCAGAACTCCAGAGGCACCAGAGAGGCCACGTCACACCGGAAACCGTCCACCATAGAGGCCCAGTACTTCAGTGTCTCGATCTGATAGTTCCACAACCCGGGATTGGAGTAGTCCAGGTCCACAATGTCGGTCCAGTCGCCCACATGGTTGCCCAGGCTGCCGTCAGCCTTGTGGTAGAACCACTCCGGGTGATTTTTGACCAGCCAGGAGTCGGGGGAGGTGTGGTTATACACCACGTCGATGATACACTTCATGCCCAGGCGGTGGACCTCGTCCACCAGACACTGGAAGTCCTGCACGGTGCCATACTCCGGATTGACCGCCCGGTAATCAGAGATGGCGTAGGGGCTGCCCGCCGCGCCCTTGCGTGCCGTTACTCCAATGGGATGTATGGGCATCAGCCAGATGATATCCACGCCCAGCGCTTTGATCCGCTCCAGATCCCGGCGGACAGCCTCAAAGGTTCCCTCCTCGCTGTGGTTGCGGACAAAAACCGAATACATGACCTGATTGCGATATTCCTTTTGCGTATTTTTAGCCATAAGCTCACCTCATTTTTGCGTTTTAGGCAGGCGCTGATATACCCGCGCCTCCCGGCGCAGCCGCCGGGCCAGCTTCTCGTTATAGGTTCCGGGCAGGGTGCGCCATTTCCAGTTGTTCCCCAGGGTGGAGGGGGTGTTGATCCGGGCCTCGCTCCCCAGGCCCAGCAGGTCCTGGAACTGCATCACTGCCAAATCGGCGGGGGAGGCCCAGGCGGCGCGCATCATCCCCCAGTGGTAGCCCTCCCGGCTGCTCAGGCGCAGATACGCCTTGGCATAGGCCGCGTCCTCCCTCAGGGCGGAGGCCATCCAGCCCTGGATGGTGTCGTTGTCGTGGGTGCCGGTGTAGGCCACGCAGTTGACCGGGTAGCTGTGGGGCAGGTAGCCGTTGTCCGTGTCCCGGCTGTCGAAGGCCAGCTCCAGCACCTTCATGCCGGGGTAGCCCGCGGCCTTCAGCAGCTTGCGCACCGAGGGGGTCAGAAAGCCCAGGTCCTCGGCAATGATGTCCTGCTTGCCCAAAGTCCTGTTCACCGCCTTGAAGAAGTCGATGCCCGGACCGGGCCTCCACCGGCCGCCGCAGGCGTTTTCCTCTCCACAGGGGATGGCGTAGTACTCGTCGAAGCCCCGGAAGTGGTCGATGCGCAGGGTATCATACAGCTGGAACTGAAAGGCGATGCGCCGCAGCCACCAGGCATAGCCCTCCTCCTTCATTTTCTCCCAGTTGAACAGGGGGTTGCCCCACAGCTGGCCGTCGGCGGAGAAGCCGTCAGGGGGACAGCCGGCCACCTCGGTGGGCTGGCCGTTTTCGTCCAGCTGGAACTGCTCCGGGTTTGCCCACACATCGGCGCTGTCGCCAGAGACATAGATGGGCAAATCGCCAATGATGGACAGCCCCAGGCTGTTAGCGTACCTTTTCAGCTCCCGCCACTGGACGAAAAACAGATACTGCACTGCCCGCCAGAAATCCACCTCGCCGGCCAGCTCGCTCCGGGCCCTGTTCAGGGCGGCGGGCCGGCGCAGGCGCAGCTCCTCGGGCCAGGTAAACCAGGAGGCGCCGCCATGCTTCCCCTTCAGGGCCATGAACAGGGCGTAGTCCTCCAGCCAGTCGGACTGCTCGGCGCAAAAGGCGGTGAAATCGGGCCAGCCTTGGGCCAGCAGGCGCTCACAGGCCTTGTGCAGCACGGGGTAGCGGGTTTCATACAGCAGCCCGTAGTCCACCCGTTCCGGGTCGTCCCCCCAGTTGAGGGACCGGTACTCGTCCGGCTCCAGCAGGCCGTCAGCAGCCAGGAAATCCAGGTCGATGAAGTAGGGGTTGCCGGCGAAGGAGGAGAAGGCCTGGTAGGGGGAATCGCCGTAGCTGGTGGGGCCGATGGGGAGCAGCTGCCAGCAGCTCTGTCCCCCCGCGGCCAGGAAGTCGGCAAATTGGTAGGCCTCCTTCCCCAGGGTGCCGATGCCATAAGGGGAGGGCAGGGAGAAAATCGGCATAAGAACTCCTGCTTTTCTCACGTTTTTCACCTTTTTCTTGTAAGGGTAAAGGGCCGCCGTCAGGCGGCCCTTGCAGTTAGGAAAGCCGCGCCACGCTCTCCCCCTCAATCAGCTGGAAGGGAACCAGCTCATGCACAGGGGCGCTCCGGCGCTGGATGCTTCGTAGCAGGGTATCCACCCCCCGCTCGGCCAGCTGCTGGGTGTCCTGGCGGACGGTAGTCAGCCGGGGCAGGGAGTACTGGCCGATGACAATACCGTCGTAGCCCACTACCGAGATATCCTCCGGGACTCTCCGGCCCAGGTCGTTAAGGGCGCGGATGGCCCCCAGAGCCATCACATCGCTGATGGCAAAGATAGCGGTCAGGTCGGGACAGCGCTCCAGCAACACCTTGGTGGCGGCGTAGGCCTCTGGCATGGAGTAGCGGCAGGGCTCGCACTGCCGGTCCACATCGAAGGGCAGCCCCAGCCGCTGGCAGGCGTCCTGACAGCCGGTCAGGCGGCTGTAACTGATCTGGGAGCAGGACCAGTTGCCCCCCAGCAGGCCGATGTGCTTATGTCCCTGGCCGGCCAGCAGCTCAATGACCTGCTTGGCCGCCTCCCCGTCGTCGGTGGTGAAGGAGGACAGGTTATCAAAGTCCAGCTCCCGGGCGGTGTTGGTCAGCAGCACGCAGGGTACGGCAACCGAGGCGAAGCCCGCCTCAAACAGCTCCAGGTCGCCACCCAGGAACAAAATCCCCATGGGCCGGCGCTCCCGGCACAGCTGGCAGGCGTAGGCCACCTCGTTGGCGTCCTCGTCCA
>JAAWLY010000025.1 GCA_022798155.1 Lawsonibacter sp.
GGTGGTCACCGACTCCACCAAGAAGAACCTGGAGATGCGCGTCGAGGCCGAGAACGGCGCCACCGCCGGCAAGGTCGCCCTGGCCAAGATGGCCAAGGAGCAGAATCTGGACGCCATCCACGACACCGTCCACGAGATGGCCCGGGACGAGGCCCGGCATGGCCGCGCCTTCAAGGGTCTGCTGGAGCGCTACTTCGGCTAAGGATTTCCATGCCTTCCCGCCTGACCGGCGGGAAGGTTATTTTATCAAATTCAGGAGGAAAAGCAAATGGACAAATATGTCTGTCCCTGCGGCTACGTCTATGACCCCGCGGTGGGCGACCCTGATAACGGCGTCGCCCCCGGTACCCCTTGGGAAGAGGTCCCCGAGGACTGGACCTGCCCCACCTGCGGGCTGGGCAAGGACGCCTTTGAAAAGGAATAAGCGACAGAGGGCGGCACGCAATGCGTGCCGCCCTCTGCGTTTACTGTTCTCGATCGTGGTGGGGGTGGTCCATGACGGTTTTGCAGGCTCTGGTGAGTTGGGCGAAGATGGTGGAGTTGTAGCGGCCCTCGTAGACGGTGAGCATGGGGATGCGGTCCAGCTTGGAGAGCACCACATATTTGGGCACCAGGTTGGAGAGGGTGAGGGCTTTGACGTCGGCCTCGCAGTGTTTGCAGGCGCACAGGCCGAATTTTCTGATATAGCCCGGGGCTTTTTCCTCCACCAGGGACTGCATCACGTTGATGTAGGTGATGTCCTCCTCCGCCGGCTCGGGTTTGGGCTCAGGCTTGGGCTCGGGCATGACGGGGGCCGGGGGGTCGGGCGCGACCTCCGCCGGGGCGGGGGGAGCCATGGAGGCCAGCATCTGCTCAATGTCGTCCTGGCTCATTTTGCCGCCGGAGGGGGCGGCGGGCGCAGGGGCGGGCTCCGGTTCCGGCTCAGGGGCGGACATGGAGGCCAGCATCTGCTCAATGGCATCCTGGCTCATTTTGCCGCCGGAGGGGGCGGCGGGCGCAGGGGCGGGCTCCGGTTCCGGCTCGGGGGCGGACATAGAGGCCAGCATCTGCTCAATGTCGTCCTGGCTCATTTTGCCGCCGGAGGGGGCGGGGGGTTCAGGGACACTGGCGGGCGTTTCGGGGGGAGCTAACATCTTTTCAATCGCCTCCTGACTCAGACTGCCACGGGAAGCGGGGGCTTCCGGTGGGGGGGTGGGTTCGGGGGAGAGCTCATCCTCCAGGGCCTGCTGGATCTGCTGGGCAAGGCTGTCGTCGTTGGCCTGGGCTACCTCCAGGATGGGGGGCAGGAGAGGGCGGCCGGCGGCGGGCTGGGCCGCCGGCTGGACAGGGGGCTCGGAATCGTTTTCGGGGGGGGCGGACGCGGCCTCACCGGGTGCGGTGAGGAGATTTAATACGTGGGCGGTCTTGTTGCCCTTGGCGTTTTTTTTGGCGGCAGCCATGAAGGCCACACTCCTTTCAGAAGTTTATCCCTTTGCGGGGGCGGAAAAGAAGCCGTACTCCCGGGTGATCTCGTTGAGGAGCAGGCGGAAATCCCGGGCCACCTTGGAGTCGGGGGCGTAGCTGAGCACGCTCTCGCCGTGGGCGGGGGCTTCGGCCACCGCCACCCCGGAGCGCACCCGGGACTGGAACACCTTGGTGTCCAGCTGTTTGGCGATCTGCTCGGCCATGTCCAGCACCTCCCGGTTCAGGGTGAAGCGCTGATTGTATTTGTTGAGCAGGATGCCCAGCACTCGCAGCCGGGAGTTGTAGCAGCGGCGGACGGTGTCGATGGTCTCGCGGATCTGGGCCACCCCCAGCAGGCTGAGAATCTCGGGGGCCATGGGGATAATCAGGCCGTCGGCGGCCACGTAGGCGTTGACGGTGAGCACGTTGAGGGCGGGCGGGGTGTCGATGATGACGAAGTCGTAGTCGTCCTGCACCTCGGCAAGGCAGTTTTTCAGCAAAAACTCCCGGCCGGGCCGGTTAAACTCCAGCTCGGCGGCGGAGAGCAGGATGTTGGAGGGCAGCACGTCGCCGCAGTCGGAGCCGGTGATGACCTCGCGGATGTTTTTGCTGCCCTTGAGCACGTCGTAGACGGTGGCGCAGTTTTCGATGTCCAACCCCAGGCAGAAGCCCAAGCTGCCCTGGGGGTCCAGATCAACCCCCAGCACGCGGGCGCCCCGCTGGCGCAGGCCGTCCATCAGGGCGCTGGCGGTGGTCGTTTTGCCCACGCCGCCTTTCTGGTTGGTGATAGTGATGATAACGGACAAGTAATCTCCCCCTGTTGTACAGAACCGCATCCGGAACCGGGCGCAAGCAGCCGCCCTTCCCGGGAGGGGGCCGGATGCAAGTTCAAAAATCTTTCTTTCGAGCTATTAACTTAATCATACTACATGTCGATAAAAAAGTACAGAGTCTTTTTATCTCATTTATATAAAAACCATTGGGAATACATAGGGAAAACGGAAGGAGCGATCATTATGGCATCCCTGAACGGCGTAAGCAGCAGCAACACCACCAGCAGTCTGTATAACAGCGCCAATATCGTCAGCGGCCTGGCCAGCGGCCTGGACACAGAGGGCATGATTGAAAATCTGGTCAAGAGCTACCAGACCAAGATCGACACCCTGAACCAGAAGGTCACCAAAACGGAGTGGAAGCAAGACGCCTACCGCAGCATCATCAGCAAGCTGGTGGGCTTCAACAGCAAATATACCTCCTATACCTCCAGCACCAACCTGATGTCCTCCAGCTTTTTCAACAGCGCGGTGAAGGTGGAAACCCTGGGCGAGTTTAAAGACCTGGTGTCCGCCAGCGGCAAGACCAGCAGCAGCATCTCTCTGGACGCGGTGCGCCAGCTGGCCACCTCGGCCCAGTACCGCACAGCCGGCCAGATGAAGGCGGGCGACGGAACGAGCATCCAGGCGGAGGAGGCCCTGGACCTGAACGGCAAGACCACCCTGGGGGCTCTGAAGGGCAGCATGTCCATCGCTTACGGCAGCAACACCCTGAGCATCAGCTTCGACGAGGTGGCCGACGTAAAGGCCATGGACGAGATCCGCTCCAAGCTGGAGGCAGAGGGCAAGAGCGCCACCGACGCCGACGTGCTGGCCGGCCTCATCAGTCAGAAGCTGGAGGGGCAGCAGATCAGCTTTACCGGCGGCAAGGTGGACACCGCCGAGAACCGCGTTAAGGTCAGCGTGAACAACGGGGTCATCTCCCTGAGCGACAAGTCCACCGGCGGCAATAAGGTATACATCACCTCCGCCAGCGACAGCGTGAAAAGCGCCCTGGGCCTGAACCTGGACAACGCCAAGGAGGACCAGGTTGCCTCCTTCCAAGTGGGCGGCAGCCTGACCCGAGAGGTGGACAACGCCGAGTATCTCTCCGGCAAGCTCATGAACCTGAGCCTGGACGGCTCCACCAAGCAGATCAAGCTGCCTACGATCGTGAGCAAAGACGGGGACTACCGGATTATGGACGCCGACGGCAAGTCCCTGGCCTATACCGCCGAGAACTACACCAAGGTCCTCAACGAATCGCTGAACAAGGCCTTCAAGGGCAAGGTGAACGTGGAGAATACCGCCGAAGACGGCGGCCTTCAGCTGCGCTTCCAGGTGCAGGAGGGCTCCGAACTGGTCATCAACACCGACGTGGGCGAGACCCTGGGCATCGGCCGGACCTCCACCACCTATCTGAACACCAGCAAGACCCTGGGCGAGCTGCTGGAGGGCAAGATGGACGACCCCGACTTCCTCAGCGGGCTGACCAAGGCCACCAAGAAGGACAAGAACGGCAACGTCCTCAGAGACAGCAAAGGCAATATTGTCTACGACCTGGACGAAAAGGGCGAGCAGAAATACGAGTTTAAGATCAACGACGTGGTAATCGGCAGCTACTCCAAAAACTCCAAGCTGTCCGACGTGATGTCCGACATCAACAGCAACGACGAGGCGGGGGTGCGGGTAAGCTACTCCCAGACCACCAAAAACTTCCTGTTCTCCGCCAAAGAGACCGGCGCCGACAGCGAGATCAAGATGGGCAGCGGCCTGGCCCAGGCCATGTTTGGCTCCACCGAGGGCAAGGATTTAAGCAGCAGCCGCTTTGTCGAGGCCTACGGCTCAGACTGGCTGCGGGACGGCGAGAGCCTGAACTTCTCCTTTGAGCTGCCAAAGGGCACCGCCTCGGTCTCCGTCACCAAGGATACCACCATCCAAGAGGTAATCGACAGCCTGAATAGCTCTCTTGGCGGCATGAACAACGAATTTTCCTACAACAAATACAGCGGCCAGATCGAGGCGCGGGACAAAGCCACCGGCGCAAAGGTGGAGATGTCCATTAAGGACCCCTATGACCGCGACGTGGAGTTCGACGAGAGCAAGGGCCCGGAGATCGACTATACCCCCGGCCAGGACGCTGAGTTCACCGTCACAGTCAACGGCGAGACCATCAACATGAAGCGCTCCTCCAACAGCGTGAACATCGACGGGCTCACCATCAACATGAAAGACACCTTCGACGGCGCGGTGGACAAAGAGGGCAAGCCCACGGTAGACAGCACCGGCCGGCCCATGAACGCCGTCACCTTCAACAGCACGGTGGACGCGGACAAGATCGTAGACGCCGTAAAGGGGATGCTGGAGGACTACAACACCATGATGGCCGAGATCAAGTCGGCCTACTCCACCATGCCCTACCAAACCAGCAGCGGCTCCTTCGCCAACTACGAGCCCCTCACCGAAGACGACCGGGCGGGCATGAGCGAAAGCGCCATCGAGCGCTACGAGGAGAAGGCCAAGCAGGGCATCCTCTTCGGCGACCGGAACCTGTCCGCGCTGTATAACAAGCTGCGCAACGCCTTCTCCCCCGCGGGAGACGACGGGGCCTTCCTGCGGGCCATGGGCTTCTCCACCAGCTACTCCATCAGCGACGGCACCCAGGCCGTCACCCTGGACGAGGATAAGCTGCGGGCCATGCTGGAGAGCGACCCGGACAAGGTCACCGAGGTCTTCACCAAGACCGACGGGCTGGGCGGCGTGATGCAGAACGTGAAAAACACCCTGGATACCTACGCCAGAACCACCGGCGAGCCCAAGGGCATTCTCATCCAGCAGGCGGGCAGCCCCCTCAGCTCCCTGTCGCTGATGAGCAACAGCTGGCAGAAGGAAATCGACAACCTGAACACCCAGATTGAAACCTGGCAGGATAAGCTGTCCGACCAGGTGGACCGGTACACCCAGCAGTTCAGCCGGCTGGAGGTGCTGATTAACCAGATGAACTCCCAGAGCTCCACTCTGGCGGGTCTGATGGGCGGCTAAAGCGCCGGGAAGGGAGCGCCAATATGGACGCAAGAGGCTATCAGCAGTATAAACAGCAGTCGATCAACTCCATGACGCCGGGGGAGCTCCTGCTTATGCTCTACGACGAGCTGGTCAAGCGCAGCACCCTGGCCTACATGGCCCTGGAGAAGAAGAACTGGGAGCAGTTCGAGGGGGCCATGGACCGCTGCATCGATATTGTCAACTACCTGGACGAGACGCTGGACAGCAAGTATCCCATCAGCCGGGACCTGAGCCGGATGTATGACTACTTCACCTATGAAATGGGGCGCATCAAAACGGGCCGGAATAAGAAGGAGCTGGAGCGCCTGCGGCCCATGCTGGCCGACATGCGCGACACCTTCCACGCAGCGGAGAAGAACAGCGGCGGACAGGGGCGGCAGGGATGACAAGGGACGATTGGCTGGACCTGGCGGTGCTGGAGCGGAAGAAATACAACCAGCTGTCCGAGGTCATGGACCTGAGCCGGCAGCTGGGCGAGGCGCTGGACCGCAACGACCAGGTAACCCTGCGGATGCTGCTCTCTCTGCGCCAGGACCCCATCCTGCGCCTGGAGGAGCTGAAAGGCGCCTCAGAGGCAAGGCGGGAGAGCCTGAGTCCAGAGGACCGGGAGCGGCTGGCCGCCCTGTGGGCGGGGGCCGAGCCCCGGGGAGAAGACGAACAGACCTACGCCAGCCAGGCCGGGTCGGTGCGCCGGCTGCTGGAGCGGGTGCTGGAGCTGGACCGGCGGCTGAACCGCCGTTTGGCCGGCGGCAGCTCCTTCTATGAAAAGGCGGCCCGGTAAGCGAAGAGAAAAAAGATCTACCCCTGCGTCTCCTGAGAAGCGGGGGTAGATCATTGTCGAGAGGCCCTGTCAGCGGGGCTGAGGGGTCAGCAGCCACAGCGGGCCGCCGCTGTCCCGGCTGGCGGACAGCTCAGAGAGGATCAGCTCCAGGTCCCAGGTGACCAGGCTGCGCTGAGAGCTGGCCGGGTCGGCCACCAGCACAAAGCCGTCCAGGGTGACCCCCCGCAGGATAATAAAGTGTCCGCCGTTGGTAAAGTGGCCGGGGCCCATCAGGGCCACCACCAGCTGGCCAGAGGCCAGGGCCCGGGAGAGGGAGTCGAAATCCGTTTCGGCCGGCTCCAGCGAGGTACACGTCAGCCCAAAGTCCTGGGCCACGCCAGCCACAATGCTCCGGTAGGAGCCCTGCTTTTTGGCCCAGTAGCCCTGGTCCACGCAGTGCTGGGCCATCTGGGCGGGGTCCAGGCTGCTGTCGGTGAGGGTCGATACCGCCATGGCCATCACAGTGGGCCCGCAGCCGTAGCCGCCGATGTGGTCAGAGCCGTAGGGCTTGTCCGCCCAGGCGGGGGCGGTCTGGTCGTAGTAGACAACGTCCCGGGCCCCACCGGTGATGTACTCCCGTCCGTTGCGGACGGCCAGAGCGGTAATGGTAAAGCCGTTGGAGGAGGAGGGGGGCGGCGGGAGCACCGGGCCGTCCACCAGCTGCACCTCGCCGTCAGAGGCCGGGGGCGGGTCGGCCAGAAGGCGGAGCGAGGCCTGGATGTCGGCAGAGGCCTGGCGGGCCGCGGCAGAGGCCTGGCTGCTCCAGTGCTCCCAAAGGGTCTGACAGACCGCGCCGGCCTGTTCCGCTCCGGCCCGGATGGGCGCGGTGACCCGGTCCAGCGCCCCGGGGGAGTGATAGAGGAGAAACCCCAGCACTCCAACTCCCACCAGGACCAGCGTCAGGGCCAGCGCCAGCAGGATGGAGGCTGTGATAGAGAGAGGTCCATTAAATTTTTTCACGGTTGACCCCCAAAAAATGAAATTTGCCCTTTCCAAGTGAGGCAAAAAAGATTATACTACAAACAGCGGGATTTGAAAACCATAAATTTATGGCGGCGCCAGGGGGCGTGCGCCTGTAGGGAGCCCATAGCAATGCCGGAAATACGCCTGGAAAACGTATCAAAACTGTATAAGCCAGAGGATAAGCGGGATAAGCGCAAATATTACGCGGTGCGCGAGCTGTCCTTAAAGGTAGAGCAGGGGGAGTTTGTCTTTCTCATCGGCAGCAGCGGAGCGGGAAAGAGCACCATGCTCAAGCTGATGGGGGGCGAGATCACCCCTGACGAAGGCGCCGTTTATGTAGACGATGTGAACATCTCCCGATACTTCGGGCCGTGGAAGGCCAGGCTGGCCCGGACCTTTGGGATTGTCAGCCAGGAGTCCCTGCTCATCCGAAAGCGGACGGTGATGGAAAACCTGATGGTGGCGGCCCGAGCCGGCGGCCTGCAGCGCAAGAGCAAGGCCGCGTCGGAAAAGGCGCTGGGGCTGGTGGGTCTGCCCAATGTAGAGGCCTGCTACCCCGCCCAGCTGTCCATCGGAGAGGCCCGCCGGGTAGAGCTGGCCCGGGCGCTGCTGAGCAGCCCGCCCATCCTGCTGCTGGATGAGCTGACGGCCAACCTGGACGACGACACCATCTGGGACCTGATGCACCTGCTCAACGAGCTGAACAGCCGGGGCACCACCATCATCATGGCCACCCACGCCAGCCAGTATGTCAACATCATGCGGCGGCGGGTGGTCACCCTGGTGGACGGAAAGCTGTTTGGCGACGTGAAGAACGGAAAATACGGCGATATTGTCTAGGGCTCGTTTGAAAAAAGTCAAAACGCCCAAACGACAGGCCTTTCCTCCCCTTGCTTCCCCAATTTTTCTTGAAATACATCCAGTATTCCTGGGAAAATTGTGTTTGCCTGGCGGCGAAATCCCTCGTCGTTGAGCATGTTTCCATGTTTCAAGCAGCGCCTAGCTGTCCCGCAAGCGCGGAGAGATCCTTATCAACGGGCCCTGACTCAGGCCGGGCCGCAGCGATAAAAATAAGGCGGTGAACGATGTGAACGATATGCGCGGCCCAGCCCGCCTGCCCAATCAGCGGGGCCATCCCTGAAAGGGCGGAACGCGGAGAAATTTATATTATTTCTGACGCCGGGCAAGCTCCGACGTTAGAGAAAAATAGGAGGAGCTACATATGAATTTCAAAAATATGTCCATCAAGAAGAGCTTGATCGTCGGCTTCGGCACGACCATCGTGATTTCCGCCGTCATCATCATCGCTTCGCTGATTATGATGAATGTGCAGAAAAACGCCTACAAGAATATCCTTGAACACTATGTAGAGATCAATACCCTGGTCGCAGACAGCCGGATCAGCTACAACATCGCAGCACGGAGCCTGCGGGACGCGGCCCTGTCCGGCAATACAGACAGCCTGAGCACGGTTACCACCAAGCTGAGCGACCTGAACACCGAGATTTCCAGCATGCAAAGCGCCTACCCCGAGGGGCTGGACCGCACCCTGCTGGATAGCTTTATCGACACCCTAAACAGCTGGTCAAAAGAGGCCGAGGAGATTGCCAATGTTGTTCGCACTGACCGCTCCCGCGCCGCGGAGATGATTGTCAGCGACTGCACCCCCGCGCTGAATACCGCCGCCGAGGCGGGCACTGCGCTGGCCAAATTTGTAAAGGCGGAGCAGGATAAAATCATCGAAAAGCAGAATATAACCTCCAACATTGGAATTGTCGTTATCGTTGCAGTGATGGTGATTGCCACTCTGGTGGTGCTGATGATGGCCACCAGGATCATCAAGAGCATCGTGGAGCCCAGCACTCAGGTCCACAGCGCGCTGGTGGGCTTCAGCCAGGGCAATCTGGCGGTGCCCGTAGACTTCGTGGGCAAGAACGAGCTGGGCGACATGTGCGACGCCCTGCGCACCAGCCAGAAGGTGCTTCACAGCGTAATCGCCGACATCTCCGACACCACCGGCCAGATGGCCAAGGGCAACTTCGACGTGGAGCTGACTGCCACCTTCCCCGGCGACCTGAAGCCGATTCAGGACAGCATCAACCAGTTTGTTATCCGTATGAGCGAGACCATCTCCAATATCTCCCAGTCCGCCGACCAGGTGTCCGCCGGCTCCGACCAGGTGTCCAACAGCGCCCAGGCGCTGGCGCAGGGCGCCACCGAGCAGGCCAGCTCCGTGGAGGAGCTGTCCGCCACCATCGCTGATATCTCCGAAAACGCCAAGAAGACCTCCGCCTCCGCCGAGCAGGCCGGTCAGTCTGTCCACGAGGCCGGCAACCAGATCACCACCAGCGTGGAGTATGTCAAGCAGCTGAACGTGGCCATGGAGAACATCTCCAGCTCCTCTCAGGAGATCGGCAAGATCATCGCCACCATCGAAAACATCGCCTTCCAGACCAACATCCTGGCCCTGAACGCCGCCGTGGAGGCCGCCCGGGCCGGCTCCGCCGGCAAGGGCTTTGCCGTGGTGGCCGACGAGGTGCGCAACCTGGCCACCAAGTCTGACGAGGCCGCCAAGGCCACCAAGGATCTGATCGACACCTCCATGACCGCCGTGCGCGAGGGCGCCGATGCCGTGGGCAAGGTCACCAGCTCCCTGGAGCAGACCGCTGAGCTGGCCGGCGGCGTAACCACCATGATGGAGACCGTGGTAGAGGCCGTAGAGAGCCAGACCACCGCCATCGCCCAGGTCACCGAGGGCATCGACCAGATTTCCGCGGTGGTCCAGACCAACTCCGCCACCAGTGAGGAGTGCGCGGCGGCCAGCGAAGAGCTGTCCTCCCAGGCTAACATCATGCACCAGCTCATGGCCGAGTTCAAGGTGAGCTCCCGGGTGAGCGGCGGCAGCTTTGGCAGCAGCTACAGCGCCCCCGCCCCCTCCTATCAGAGCAGCTCCTCCTGGGACGACGACGGCGACTACGCCGGCGGCTCTGATAATCCCTTTACCAGTGCGAAATACTAAAACAGAGCAGTAATATCAGGAGTATGGCGTCCTGAATGGGGGCGCCATACTTCTCCTATGTCATTGAAAGCCGCAGCGGAGGTGAAATGGATGGCCGAGCGAAACAGTCAGGACAACGGGATGATATTTGCGCTGGACATCGGGACCCGGAGCATCATCGGAATGGTGGGCCGGGTGGAGGACGAGCGCTTTCAGGTGTTGGCCATTGAGAAGGAGGAGCACGGCAAGCGGGCCATGCTGGATGGCCAGATTGAAGATATCGGCCAGGTGGCCAAGGTGGCCCGGCATGTGACGGATAAGCTGGAGCAGCGGCTGGACTGCACCCTGGAGCGGGTGTGCGTGGCCGCCGCCGGCCGGGCCCTGCGCACCGAAAAGGGAGGCTACTCCCTGGAGTTTCCTGAAATCACCCATGTCACCGACGACGCCATCGGCCGGCTGGAGAGCGGGGCGGTGGCGGCGGCAGAGGCCGCCCTGGGTCAGGGGCCGGAGCGGCGGTTCTATCTGGTGGGCTACACCGTCTCCAGCTACCAGCTGGACCACTACCCCATGACCACCCTGCGGGGCCACAACGGCCGGCTGCTGGAGGCGGAGGTGGTGGCCACCTTCCTGCCCGGCGAGGTGGTGGAGAGCCTCTACGCGGTGATGGAGGCGGCGGGGCTTGAGGTGGCCAGCCTGACGTTGGAGCCCATCGCCGCGCTGAACGCGGCCATCCCCGCCGATTTGCGCCTGCTGAATCTGGTACTGGCCGACATCGGCGCGGGCACCTCCGACATCGCCGTGTGCCGCGACGGCACCGTAGTGGGCTACACCATGGCCACCATCGCCGGCGACGAGATCACCGAGGAGATCATGCGCCGCTATCTGGTCCCCTTCGGGGTGGCGGAGCGGATGAAAATCCAGGCCACTGAAAAGAGTGTGGTCTACCGCGACGTGCTGGGTATGGAACACACCGTCCCCGGAGAGCAAATCCAGCAGACCATCGACCCTCCCGCCCAGACCTTGGCCAAGGAGATTGCCCAGCGGGTGGTAACCCTCAACGGCGCGGCCCCCTCCGCCCTGTTTCTGGCGGGGGGCGGCAGCAAGCTGCGGGGACTGCGGGAGCTGGTGGCCCAGGCCCTGGGGATGGACGAGAACCGGGTGGCCCTGGCGGGCAACAACTACGAAATCAGCGCCTTTTCCGACGATTACGACCTGAACGACCCGGAGCTGGCCACCCCCCTAGGCATCGCCGTCTCGGCGGGGCTGGGGCTGATCAGCGACAGCTACCGCATCATGCTCAATGGCCGGCCGGCCAAGCTCTTCCGCAGCGGCTCGCTGAGCGTTCTGGAGCTGCTGATGATGAACGGCTACTCCTCCCCCGATTTGCTGGGCCGGACGGGGAAAAATTTAAGCGTTACGGTAGACGGCCGGCGGATGATCTTCCGGGGCGAGCCGGCCACCCCCTGCACCTTAACGCTCAACGGCGGGGAGACCGCGCCTTCCGCTCTGGTCTACGCCGGCGACAGCATCCAGTTTACGCCGGCGGTGCCCGGCGCCCCCGCCCAGCGGACGCTGAAGGACCTGTTGGGCGCGGACTTTGTGGGCGGCGTTACCATCAATGGCCGGATGGCCGACCTGGATACTCAGCTGAACACCGGGGATGAGATCATCACCACCGGCCACGCCGAGCCCCCCGCGCCGCCCCCGCCCTCTGCTCCCCCGAAGCGGGAGCCCCAGGGGCGGCCTGTCCGGCCGGAATCTGTCCCGGTTACCCCCCGGCCCCTGCGCCGTGAGACGGCGCGGACTACGCTCCCCGGCGGGGAGCAGGAAGCACCGCCCGTCCGGGAGACGCCGCCCGTCCAAACGCCTGTCAAGGAGCCCGTTCGGGAGACGCCGCCCGTCCAAACGCCTGTCAAGGAGCCCGTTCGGGAGACGCTGCCCGTCCAAACGCCTGTCAGGGAGCCCGTTCGGGAGGCGCCGTCTACCCGGCTGCAGGTGATGCTCAACGGCCGGGCGCTGGAGCTGCCCGGCAAGGCGGAGGGCGGTCCTTACTACGTGATGGACCTGCTGGAGCAGTCGGGGGTAGATTTTGAACATCTGGACCGAGGCGTAGAGCTGAAGGTCAATGGGGCCGAATGCGCCTTTACCCAGGAGCTTCGGCCGCTGGATGACGTAGTCATCCGCTATTTGGAACAATAATGGGGTGAATCATCATGGCTAGAAAGAAGAAAGAAAAAAAAGCAAAGAAGGTCCCCGAGGGCGAGGAGCTGCAGGAGGGGAAAAAGAAGGGCAAAAAGAAGCTGTTGCTCATTCCGCTGGTGCTGATCGTGGTGGCGGCGGTGGCGGCGGCAGCGGTGCTGTTTATCCTGCCCCGGTTTGGCATCGACCTGCTGGGGGGCAAGGAGCCCGGCCCCGGTGAGGAAGAGCCGCCCAAGAACCTGGAGACCTTCATCGGCGGCGAGCCCATCTCCCAGGAGGAGGGCGAAGACATCCAGGATATCACCATCTCCCTGGACACCCTCCTGGAGGAGGGGGAGGGGACCCTGCTGGCGGTGCGGAAGCCGGACCCGGCGCTCAAATCGGAGGGTTCCTCTGACGCGTCGTCCTCCTCCTCCGCCGAACCGGACCCCGGGGTGCCCACCTACACCTATATTTACGACGTGCCCGCCCCGGCGGCGGCGGTGGACCGCTATCTGGACGCTGTGCTGGGGGGCGAGGAGGGCTTTGTCCTGGTGGACGAGACCTACCTCCACCTGGAGGAGCGGCCTGAGCTGTCCGACGCCCTGGGTTCCCTGATTATCGCCCGTCCCTCGGTGCAGGAGGGCCATGTCTTCCAGATCATGGTAGGCTGGTCAGAGGCCAGCACCCTGACCTTCCGGGCCTCCGCCCCCGAGGGGGCCATTCACGAGCCCCCCGATCCGGAGGATCAGCTGGGCCTGGGCTCCCAGGTGGTGGAGACTGCCTCTCTGGAGGAGCAGATGGAGAAGATCAAGGGCCTGTCTCCCACCCAGCTGGGCCTGGAGGGCGACTCGATGGACGCCTATGAGCTTCTCCCGGTGGAGGGCTTTGTAACGGTGGACAGCCTGCCCTGCCGCCGCTTCAACGTCTACACCCGCCACGACTCCGCCCATGGCTCCTATACGGATATCGTCAGCATTATCATGCTCAGCACCGACCAGCAGCATGTGTACTACATGGACCCGGTGAGCAACGCGGTCACCGAATTGCGCTGAGAACGGCCCGACCCCTTATGAAAGGGGAAATTCCTGCCGATATTCAAGGTGGAGCGAACCAAATTTATTTGGAAGGGAGGGGACGTGTATGGATGGCGTTATGAATATGCAGATGGCCCAGTTTCAAACCAACTACACCTTCGGCCTGATGAAGATGGCCATGGAAGACATGGAGAGCCAGGCCCAGGGTGTCATTGAGATGATGTCCAGCGTGCCCGCGCCCGCCCAGTACAACTTTGACGTGTGGGCGTAGCGGATCGTTCCAGCCAACAAAGCGGCGTGAGAGTGATGCTCACGCCGCTTTGCTCATATTTTTCTTGAAATCCGCCCAGGGTTCCGGCAAAAAATTGTGTTTGCCTGGAACTGAAATCCCTCGCCGCTGTGCATTCTTCCATGGCTCAAACGGAGCCTAATTTTTCGGTCCAAACAGCTCCCAAATTCCCACCGCGACGAGGAACCCCCCGAAAAATTTTTTCAGCAGGGCCACGTCCATGGCGGTGGCCGCCCAGGCGGCCAGGGCGGCGCAGGCCAGCCCTGTCCCAATGGCGGGGAGGAGCACCGGCTTTTCCAGATAGCCGTTTTTTATGTGGGCGGGCAGGGCCATCAATCCGGCGGGGAGAAAATAGAGCAGGTTGATCCCCTGGGCCAGCCGCTGCTCCACTCCGGCAAAGGCGGTCATGTAGACCAGCAGCAGGGTGCCGCCCCCCACGCCGAAGCCGGAGAGAATCCCGGTGGCCGCCCCTACGATCAGCGGCAGAATCCACTCTTTCACAGAAAGCTCCTCACCCCTCCGTAGATCAGCAGCAGGCCGAAGGCCCGCTTGAGCCAGGGCATTTTTACCCCCCTGAACCACTTCCCCCCGACCCAGCCGCCGGCGGCCCCGCCAATCAGATAGGGCAGGGCCGCTGTCGCGTCCAGCCCGCCCCGGAACAGGTAGATGCCCGCCGACAGGGCGCACAGGGGCAGGATTACCGCCACCGACGTGGCGAAAGCCTTCCGCTGGTCCAGCTTGCAGTACCCCGTCAGCAGGGGGACGAATACCGACCCGCCCCCGCCGCCGAAAAAGCCGTTGGCAATTCCCGCAAGCCCCCCGGCAACGGCGTATCTCCATTTTGAGCGCAAAAAACCGCCCCCTTCCAGATTAGTTTTCCTGAAAAGAGACGGTTTATGTGTTTACTCAAGTATCTCTATCAATCGTACCTTATTTCGAGTTACAACAGCAACAATGAGCCAGTAAATAGGGATAAACCTACAATAATTGCCGCAATACTCCCGATTAATATTTTTTTATAGTACGCCACATCAATAGCTTCCGACTCCAAATATTCGCAGAAGCCTTTTTTTAGCTTGTGGAACGATTCTTCTCTGCACAGGACACCAAAGAGGAACCAGATTTTAACATGATCAGCCAGCAAGCTCCACTGCAAAACATAGAACAATATAGTAAACAAACAGACTGCTAAGCCAATGAGAAAAAAGTCGATCCCTGCATCTGTATGAACCCGTATCGCCACCCAAACATCATGCAGCAACCAAAACAAAAAATAATTCATAATGACGCCTATCAGCGGTCTGTATTCGATTGAACGCCTCATTTTATATCATCACTCCCATTGTTAACCGCCAATCGCTTGATAATAATTCTGTTCTATTTTATTCTGAACATTGCTCTTCTCCTTTCATGCCCCCGACGGTGTGGGATACAAACATAATTTTGGTAAACGCATTATAATACGTTTACGCATAAAAGTAAATAGTAATAATCAAAAAATTCACAATATATTTATGAAAAACGACAAATTGCATCTTCTGTTTTAGGGTTTACTTGCTTCATCAATTATAATAGACCGCCCGCCGAAAAGCAACTGCTTCCCGGCGGGCGGTGTTTTCGTTCTCCTGCGGCCCCCTTGCCAAAGGGGGCTAAACCTTTGTTACTCCGCCAGCTTATCCAGCAGGGCGGCCAGCTCCTCCAGCTTGGGGCCGGGGTCGCCGGAAGCCGCCGCTTCCCGGACGCAGCAGTCCATATGGGCCCGGAGGACCACCCGGTTGGCCTTCTTCAAAATGGACTGGGCGGCCATGATCTGGCTGGAGACGTCCAGACAGTAGCGGTCCTCCTCCACCATCTTCAAAATGCCGTCGATCTGGCCCCGGGCGGTCTTTAACAGCCGGTTGACCTGGGCGGGATCGGCCTTCACTGGACGGACACCACCTCGTACCCTGCCTGGGTGACGGCGTCGGTAAGGACCTGGTCATCCACGTCCTTGGACAGCGTGAGGGTGGCGGACTTGCCCTCCAGGCTCATCTCCACGGCGGAGACGCCGTCGATGACGGACAGGGCCTTCTCCACCCGTCCGGTGCAGTGGGCACACATCATGCCCTCGATTTTCATGGTCTTGTTCATGTTGTTTCCTCCTTGATTTGTGTTATTCTTCCTCTCCACAGGGCACGCGCCGGTACAGGCGGGCGTCTCAGGAGTTTCAGACCGGTATTTGCTCTGGAAGTACCGCAGGCGCAGGGCATTGGTCACCACGGTCACAGAGCTGAGGCTCATGGCGGCGGCGGCAATCATGGGGTTGAGCTGGGGCCCGCCGAAGAGCACCAGCACGCCCGCCGCCACGGGGATACAGATGGCGTTGTAGAAAAAGGCCCAGAACAGGTTTTGCTTGATGTTGCGGATGGTGGCCCGGGACAGCTCCACGGCGGCGGCCACGTCCAGCAGATCGGACTTCATCAGCACAATGTCGGCGCTTTCGATGGCCACGTCGGTGCCCGCCCCGATGGCCAAGCCCACGTCCGCCCGGGCCAGGGCGGGGGCGTCGTTGATGCCGTCGCCCACCATGGCCACCTTTTTGCCCTCGGCCTGGAGAGAGGCGATCTTCCGCTCCTTGTCCTGGGGCAGCACCTCGGCCATCACCTGGGTGACCCCCAGCTCGGCCCCGATGGCGCTGGCGGTGCGCTGATTGTCGCCGGTGAGCATGACCACCTCCAGGCCCAGCGACTGGAAGGCGGCCACCGCGTCTCTGCTGGAGGGCTTGGGTGTGTCGGCCACAGCGATAATGCCCTGTAATTTTTTCTCTGACTTCTCCCCAAAGTAGAGGGGGGTTTTGCCCTGAGCGGCCAGGGCGTCGGCCTGAGCGGCCAGCGGCCCGGGGATTGCGATCCCCGCCTCCTCCATCATGGCCCGGTTGCCGCCCAGCAGCACGCTGATACCGATCCTCCCCTGGACGCCCTGGCCATGGACAGCGGTAAAATCTGAAATCGAGGCGGGGACCACCTCTCGCCGCTGTGCCTCCTCTACGATGGCTTTGGCCAGGGGGTGCTCCGAGGCGGCCTCCAAGGTATATGCGGTGAAGAACAGGGAAGATTCATCGCTCCCTGGCGTGGTCAGCACATCGGTGACCACCGGCCTGCCCTGGGTCAGGGTGCCCGTCTTGTCCAGGACAACGGTGTTGACTGTGTGCAGCAGCTCCAGGGCCTCGGCGGATTTGATCAGGATGCCGTTCTCCGCCCCCTTGCCGGTGCCCACCATGATGGCCACGGGGGTGGCCAGCCCCAGGGCGCAGGGGCAGGAGATGACCAGCACGGCCACACCGGCGGTGAGGGCCTGGGTGACGGTGTGCCCGGTGGCCAGCCAGACGAGGGCGGAGAGGAGGGCAATCCCCATGACCACCGGGACAAACACCCCGGCCACCTGGTCGGCCAGCTTGGCGATGGGGGCCTTGGAGGCGGAGGCCTCCTCCACCAGGCGGATCATCTGGGCCAGGGTGGTGTCCTCCCCCACCCGGCTGGCCTCAAAGGTGAAGAAGCCCGACTTGTTGATGGAGGCGGC
>JAAWLY010000026.1 GCA_022798155.1 Lawsonibacter sp.
CGAGGATTACTGGTGGTACTGCGACCTGCGGCGCTACGGCTCCTGCCGCCACGCCGGCTACGGCATGGGCTTCGAGCGGATGGTGATGTACCTCACCGGGATCAACAACATCCGCGATACCCTGCCCCACCCCCGCACCGTGGGCAACGCGGAGTTCTGATGAAGTCCGAGCTGCAGAGGATTCCAGGCGTGGGGCCCAGTATGGCCAGGCGCCTGGAGCGCATCGGCTGTCCCACCTTGGACAGCCTCAAGGGCCAGGACCCGGAGGCGCTGTACCAGCAGGACTGCCTGTCTCAGGGCTGTCAGGTGGACCGGTGCGTGCTGTATGCCTACCGGCTGGCCATCTACTTTGCCGAGCATGGCGCATGTCCGCCGGACAAGCAGAGCTGGTGGGACTGGAAGGATTAACAGCAGGCCCCAACGCAGTGCGCTGGGGCCTGTCTGATCCCCATACACACACATATGCCCCCGGTTAATCCTGAATTTCGATTATACCCGATATATCGGGAATATTCAATATGTAATGCGCAAAATATAATGGAAATCACAAGGAGGTGTTTCTTGTGATTTCCTATGCCCCAATGTGGGAGACCATGCGCAGGAAAAAAATCACAACCTACCGCCTTATTAAGGATTACAACTTCAGCAAGGGAACGCTGGATTCTTTAAAGCAGGGACGAAATATTTCCACAGTGACGCTGAATGATATTTGCAGAATTTTAGACTGCAAAGTGGAAGAGGTTTTGCTTTATATTCCAGACAAGGAGCAGGCTTGCCGCTGACAAGGGCAAGCCTGCTCGTTATTTTACAGCTTTACAACATTTTCTAATTTCTCTCCGGCCAGATACCGGCGCAGGTTCTCCTGGGCCATCTCCACGCATTTGCGGCGGGTGATTTCCAGCCGCATCCCTCCGGCCACGTGGGGGGTGAGCAGCAGGTTGGGCACGTCCCACAGGGGGCTGTCGGCGGGCAGGGGCTCCGGGTCGGTGACGTCCAGGGCGGCCCCCCACAGCCTGCCGGCGGTCATGGCCGCCGCCAGGGCATCCTGGTCCAGGACAGTCCCCCGCCCGGCGCTGATTAAAATGGCGTCATCCTTCATCCGGGCAATGCGCGCTGCGTTCATCAGCCCCGCCGTCTGGGGGGAGTGGGGCAGCACCAGGGCCACCACGTCGGCCTGGGGGAGAAGGGCGTCCAGCTGGTCCATGGGACACACCTGGTCAAAGCCGGCCACCGGTCCGCTGACGGTCCGCTTCAAACCGATGGTCCTGGCCCCCAGTCCCTGGCACAGCTTGGCGAAATCCGACCCCACATGTCCGGCCCCCACCACCAGCACTGTGCCCCCTAGGATGGTTTTCATGGGCCCCTCGTCTTTCCAGACATGGGCGCGCTGGCTGTCCAGGTAGGCGGGCAGGCGGCGGCAGACAGCCATCAGGCCGGTGAGCATATGCTCGGCCACGCTGCGGCTGTTGGACCCGCTGGAGGAGGTGAACAGCACCCCTTCCGGCAGCATACCCACATACTCGTCTGTGCCCGCCCACATGGTCTGGAACCATCGGAGGCTGACGGCCTCCTTCATCCGTTCCGGCCGGGGCCAGCCGAAAATCACCGTGGCAGCGGCCAGCTGTTCCGAAGTGACGGTGCTGCTCCTGGCATAGGTATGGACGGCCTCGGGGGCGATGGACTCAAACTCCTCCCGCTCCCCCTCGTGCAGGGGGAGGAGGTTCAAAATGTATTCGGACATGGGTGATTCTCCTTTCATAGCCTTCCCTGTTAGGGGAAGGCGGCACGGCACCAGCCGCGGTGGATGAGGTGGGCGGCCGCGGGC
The DNA here is from genome assembly GCA_022798155.1 of Lawsonibacter sp. Lineage (GTDB taxonomy): Bacteria > Bacillota > Clostridia > Oscillospirales > Oscillospiraceae > Lawsonibacter. Next base: position 1,826 of record JAAWLY010000026.1, read on the forward strand.
CGCCCCTACATTATATCGGACCCCGTTCTCCGTGGCAAGCCCCATTCTTCGCCTTTACTCTCCAGAAAAGCTGTGGTAAAATAGGATAAACTGCGGCGAAAGGAGGCCTCCCCATGGATATCACCCGCGATACCCCCCTCACCAGCTTCCCCGGCGTGGGGGAGGCCCGTGCCAAAAAGCTGGAAAAGCTGGGTCTGTCCTCCGCCGGCGACCTTCTCACCTGGTACCCCCGGGACTACGAGGACCGGCGAAAAGTATACTCCATCCGGGATGCCCCTTTGGAGGGGCGGGTGTGCATCTCCGCCATGGCCGCCGAGCACCCCCGGCTGGCTCGGATCCGGAAGGGGCTGGAGCTGGTCCAGGTGAAGGTGGTGGACCATACGGGGGCTCTGCACCTCACATTTTTCAACCAGGGCTACGTCGAGCGGGCCATCCGGGCCGGGGAGGACTACATCTTCTATGGCACAGTGGAGGAGCAGGGCCGGCGGCGGACCATGGTCAACCCTATCTTTGAGCGGGTGGGGAAGCAGTCCTTCACCGGCTGCATTATGCCCGTCTACCGGCTGACGGCGGGGATCAGCAACCATCTGCTGGCCTCTCTGGTCCGGCAAGCCCTGCCCTGCGCCGCCCAGTTCCCTGAAACCCTTCCTCAGTCCGTCCGCCAGGAGCACAGCCTGGCGGCGGCGGAGTTTTCTCTGAAAAATATCCACTTCCCTAAGGACGAAAAGGCGCTGGAGCTGGCCCGGCGGCGGCTGGCCTTTGAGGAGCTGTTCTATCTGGCGGCAGGCTTCAGCTTTCTGAAAAGCCGCCGCAGCCAGGGAGGGGAGGGCGTTTCCATCCCGCCCTGTTCCAAGGCGGAGTTTCTCTCCCTGCTCCCCTTTGTCCCCACCGCCGCCCAGAGCCGGGTGATGGACGAGGTAGCCGCCGATATGGCCTCTGGAAAACCCATGAACCGGCTGGTTCAGGGGGACGTGGGCTCCGGCAAGACCGCTGTGGCCGCCTACGCCGGCTGGCTGTGCGCCCAGGGCGGGTGTCAGGCCGCCCTGATGGCCCCCACCGAAGTGCTGGCCGAGCAGCATTTCAAATCCCTATCCGCCCTGCTCGCCCCCGCCGGGGTGCGGGTGGGACTGCTTACCGGCTCTCTCACCGCCGCCGAAAAGAAAAAGGTCCGGGCCGCCCTGGCAGAGGGGGAGATCGACTTTGCGGTAGGCACCCACGCCCTGATCTCCGCCGGGGTGGCCTTCCGCCGGCTGGCCCTCATCGTGGCCGATGAGCAGCACCGGTTCGGGGTGGCTCAGCGGGCCGCCCTGGCCTCCAAGAGCGGGGAAGGGACCTCCCCCCATGTGCTGGTCATGTCGGCCACCCCCATTCCCAGAACTTTGGCCCTGATCATCTACGGGGACCTGGATGTCTCCGTCATTGACCAGCTCCCCCCAGGGCGGACCCCCATCGAGACCTATGTAGTCCGGGAGGACAAGCGGCAGCGGATGTATGGCTTTGTCCGCAAGCAGGTGGCGGAGGGGCGGCAGGTGTATATCATCTGCCCCGCCGTGGAGGAGAACCCGGACGCCGCCCTGCCCGGAGAGGAGTCCCCCATTTTAAATCTGAAGGCTGTCAAAACCTACGCGGAGAAGCTGCAAAAAGAGGTCTTTCCCGATTTGCGGCTGGGTATCCTCCACGGGAAGATGAAGCCCCGAGAGAAGGAGGCGGCCATGGCCGCCTTTACCTGCGGCGAGACCCAGGTGCTGGTGGCCACCACCGTGGTGGAGGTGGGGGTGGACGTACCCAACGCCTCCCTCATCATCATCGAGAACGCCGACCGCTTCGGCCTCAGCCAGCTTCACCAGCTCCGGGGCCGGGTGGGTCGGGGACAGCACCCCTCCCACTGTGTCCTCATCACCTCCACCCGCAGCCGGGAGGCCATGGAGCGGCTGCACACCCTGGCCTCCACCACCGACGGCTTTCAGATCTCCGAGGAGGATCTGAAAGCCCGGGGGCCGGGGGACTTCTTCGGCAACCGCCAGCACGGCCTGCCCCAGATGAAGCTGGCTGACCTGGCCGGGGACATGCGGCTGCTCAGCCAGGCCCAGGAGGCCGCCCGGTCCCTGCTGGACCGGGACCCCCAGCTCATCCAGCCTGAAAATCGGCCCGTCTGGGAGCGGGTGCGCCGGCTCTTTGCCGACACGCCGGATATTTTTAACTGACAGGGGAGGGACAGGAATGCTCGATCTGGGAGAATTTATCCGCCAGCCGGCGGAGCAGTCCAGCAAGGCGGACATCTCGCTGAGCGGCTGGCTGGAGGCCTTTGTCGGGAACTATTTTGTATACGGCGAGGGCGGGGGCAGCAGAGAGTTCCGCTGGATCACCGTCTACTATGACGCCGGCATAGACCCGATTTATGAGGCGGTAGAGGCAATTTTCGCCAATGCCGTGGCCTATGTCTCCTCCGACTACAGGTGGAGCTTTGTTTTGAACAGGCATCTGGAAAAATTCCGGGCGGACACCGCCGGCTATGGAATAACCTATATCCCGGTCCCGGATTTCGGGCAGGAGGTGCTGCAATGCGCCCACATCCACCGGCTGCCCCGGGAGTTTTCCAATATCGTCTGGATTGACGACGATTTTATGGACGATGAAACGATCCTCTTCGACTTTGACAGCTTTGCCTTGATCGAAGATGGAGTGGAATATCTGAACCCGAAGCATTTTTCCGTCAAACAGCTGATCCGGGTGTTTGATTGACACCAAACAGACAGGAGTAACGATTATGCTGACCTTTCGCGATATCCTTCCGGAGGACCACGACCTGGTGGTCCCCATGGTGCTGGATTTCTACCACAGTGACGCGGTGGACCACCCGGTGGACGCCGCCATTCTGGAGCGCTCTTTCCAGGCCGCCGCCGACCCCGCCGAGTCCCTCCTCCGGGGCCTGCTCATCCAGTGGAACGGGAAGCCCGCCGGATACATGTATATTACCCAGTGCTACTCCGCCGAGGTGGGGGGCCGGTGCGTTTTTATTGAGGAGATCTTCCTGCTGCCGGAGTTTCGGGGCCGGGGGCTGGGGATTGAGATCATGTCCTGGCTGGAACAGGAGTACCCCGCTGCCCGCCGCTTCCGGCTGGAAGTCACCCAGGCCAACCAGGGGGCCGTCCGCCTGTACCAGAAGGCCGGATACCAGTTCCTCTGCTACGACCAGATGGTCCTGGACAAGTTCAAATAACGCCGCCCCCGGGACAGCGAAAATCTACTTGATAAAGGAGAATACACCATGAACCGACTTGAACTTGCTCACCAGCTCCGCGCCAGCACCGACGTACACTACAACTGCTGCCAGTCCGTCCTGATCCCCTTTGCCAAAGAGATGGGGCTCACCGAAGAGCAGGCCTTTGCCCTTGGCGCCAATTTTAACGGCGGGATGCGCTGCGGCGCCGTCTGCGGCACCCTGGCGGGGGCGGTGATGGTGTTGGGGTTGACCCAATATCCGCCGGAACAGGCGGACGCCTTCCGCAAGAAGTTTGCCGACGACCACGGGGAGATCAACTGTGCCGCCCTGCTCAAGGCCTCCCACCAGCGGGGCATCCCCCGGAAGGAGCACTGCGACGGCCTGGTCTTTGAGGTGGTCACCGCCTTGGACAAAATCTTCGCGGAACAATAACGCCGCGGCCAGACCCGCTGGCCTTCCGCAAAACCACACAGGGGCGCCCCAATGAGGCGCCCCTGTGTGGTGATCTGGAAGGATGGATGAAAAAGGAATGATGGAGTAAAGGCTGAAAACCGTTTGAATCGCCGACAAGAGCGGCAGCCGACGCTTCGTTAAATTTTTAACCTTTGCTCTGTGAAAGACTTTACCACTTTGCCATGGAAAATACCATCCCCAAATCCATTATATTTGACATTAGTATTTTGTTATGGTTTTAATCTTCAAACAATCAGCCTGGTCCATCCCGAGAAAACCGTCAACCGGGAGAAAATGTACACGAGAGGAGCCTGAACTTGGACGAACTGCGGCAGCTGCCCATGCCCCTTCTCACCTGGTACCGGGAAAACGCCAGGGACCTGCCCTGGCGGCGGACATCTGAGCCTTACCGGATATGGGTATCTGAAATCATGCTCCAGCAAACCCGGGTGGCGGCGGTGCTGGACTATTACCGCCGCTTTTTAGAGGCCGCCCCCGATATCTCCAGCCTGGCCGCTCTGCCGGAGGACCAGCTGATGAAGCTGTGGCAGGGGCTGGGATACTACAGTCGGGCGAGAAATCTGCAAAAAGCCGCCTGTCAGATTGTTGACAATTACGGCGGTGTATTCCCAAATACTTATGAGGACATACGGGCTCTGGCCGGGGTGGGGGACTACACCGCCGGGGCAATTTCTTCCATCGCCTTTGGCCTGCCCGTCCCGGCGGTGGACGGCAATGTTCTCCGGGTGGCGGCACGGATCACCGGGGACGGCGGCGACGTCACCACCCCCGCCATGAAGAAGAAGGTGACCCAGGCCCTGGGCGAGGTAATCCCTCTGGACGCCCCGGGGGACTTCAACCAGGCTATGATGGAGCTGGGGGCAACCGTCTGCCTGCCCAACGGTGCGCCCCTGTGTGAGCGGTGCCCAGCGGCTCATCTTTGCCGGGCCTTTCAGGAGGGCCGGACCGGGGAGCTGCCCGTCAAGGCAGCCAAGAAGGCCCGGCGGGTGGAGGCGCGCACGGTCTATCTCCTCTTTTACCGGGACAGCGTAGCCCTGCGCCGCCGCCCCGAGCGGGGTCTGCTGGCCGGGCTGTGGGAGTATCCCAACGAGCTGTCCAGCGGGACGGACTGGCTGTCCCGTTGGGGGCTGTCCGCCGCCCTGGAGCGGGCGGGGACAGGCAGGCACATCTTCTCCCACATTGAATGGCACATGACCGCCCTGGCCGGGGAGCTGGACCGTCCAGACCTTCCCGAGGGCTGGGTGTGGGCCGGCCGGGCGGAGCTGCGGGATACCTACGCCGTCCCCAATGCGTTCCAGAGCTTTGCCCAGGTCGTTGCGGACCGCTTGGGGCACTTTTGAGAGGAGAACTGCCATGATCTGCACACTCTGTCCCCGGAACTGCGGAGCGGAACGCACAGACACCACCGGAACAGGATACTGCCGGATGCCTGTTCTCCCCGTCCTGGCCCGGGCCGCCCTCCACCACTGGGAGGAGCCGCCCATCTCGGGCACCCGGGGTTCCGGGACCATCTTCTTCTCCGGCTGCTCCCTGGGCTGTGTGTTCTGCCAGAATGAAAAGATCAGCCGCCAGGGCTTCGGCCGGGCGGTCACCCTGGACCGCCTGCGGGAAATTTGTGGGGCCCTCATCGCTCAGGGGGCCCACAACCTGAATTTTGTCAACCCCACTCACTATACCCACATCCTGACCGCTCTGCTGGAGGGCTGGCGGCCCCCTGTCCCTGTTGTATTTAACACAGGGGGATATGACAGAGTGGATACCCTGAAAATGCTGGAGGGCAAGGTGGACGTCTACCTCCCCGACCTGAAGTATCTGGACGGAGACACCGCCCGCCGGTATTCCAAGGCCTTCAACTATCCAGAGATTGCCACCGCCGCCATTCGGGAGATGGTCCGTCAGACCGGACCCTGCCGGTTTGATGAAAACGGATTGTTATATAGAGGCACAATAATACGACACCTTATCCTTCCCGGCCAGGTGAACCAGGCCAAGGCAGTGATGGACTGGATGGCCCAGGAGTTTGCGCCGGGAACCGTGCTGTTCTCCCTGATGAGCCAGTACACCCCCTGGGGGGACTTGTCCGCCTGCCCGGAGCTGGACCGCCGCCTGCGCCCCGGCGAGATGCGGACCGCCCAGGCGTACATGGAAAACCTGGGGCTGGCCGGCTTCACCCAGGAGCGGACCTCCGCCAGGGAGGAGTACACGCCGCCCTTTGATTTGACGGGGGTGTAACCGTGAACGATTTTTGGGTCGGTTCCTGGCTCCATTGTCCGCCAGAGGGAATGTTTGTCAACGACCGTCGGATCATTCTTAAAAAACTGTGCTTTGGCCCTGCGGAGGCGCACATCTGGTTTGTCACAGAAGACGGAGGCTGCTGGCATGAACATCAGCTCTTGGAGGGCATCCAGGCGGGGGATCGCTTTCTGGAGCCGGTCAGCTGGAACACACTGCGTCGGCTCTTGGACAGCGAGATCTCCCTCTGCCGGCAGCTTCACCAGAAGCATCTGATTCCCCTGCTCCAACAGGAGCTGGACCGTCAGCAATAGGCAAATTCCCCTTTGCAACCAATAGTTGCCGGATAGTTGGTAGCTTATCATCGAAAATCAGCTATACTGGCTTTCGAGGTGATTCAAATGACATTGGGTAAAAAAATCAAAGAACAGCGGACCGCCCACGGTCTGTCTCAGGAGATGCTGGCGGAAACAATGGGTGTCAGCCGTCAAGCGGTGACCAAGTGGGAGGCGGGCCAGTCCGCCCCCAGCTCCGAAAAGCTCATCGGGCTTGCAAAGCTGTTTCAGATTTCCTTGGACGATCTGATTGGCAATGAGATGGCACCCAGCCAGGCGCCCCAGGGAAAACAACCTAACCCCATCCTGCGGACCAACCTGACCCGGCTGGCCATTACACTCCACGCCGCTTTCGGGTATGCCACCGCACAGCACCTCTGGAGCCGCGTGAAGGTCTATCATTCCTATTCAGATATGGCGCCGGTTATTTTCTCAGCCGTTATGCTGCTTTTGTGCTCGATCTGGATGGCCTCGAACCACCGTTTTGAGCCCGACCTGAAACAGCGGAAGAAGAACACCCGGATTGAGCTGCTCTACTGCCTAATCCAGCTGGGGATCGCGTATTTGATTATCTACGCCGGGATCGGCCTTGTGGGAGCGATACTGATGTTAGTTACGGCGTTTGTCTACATTGTTGTAATCAACCCCAAGTACATGAACCGGAAGCTGACAAAGTAAGAACGAAAGCTTGACGGAACACAGTCAGGCTTCTTCATTGAAGTATTCAGCAAAATTTGCTAAAATCGGACACAAGGGAACGCCAGTTAAGGCGGAGCTGTTTTATTTGTGGTAAGACGAGCCCTCCTGGATTTTAAAGGCCCGGTAGAGCTGCTCCAGGAGCATGACCCGGGCCAGGTGGTGGGGGAAGGTCATGGGGGACATGGACAGCTGGACATTGGCCGACCCCTTGATGGAGGGGTGCAGACCGTGGCTGCCGCCAATCAGAAAGACCAGATGCTTGTCCTGGCTCCCCTGGGCGGGGATCATGTGGGCCATCTCCTCGCTGGAGCGCATCCGGCCCTCCACGCACAGGGCGACCACCCGGGAACTGGGAGGAATCTTAGCCCGGATGGCGTCCCCCTCCTTGTTCAGGGCGTTGGCGATCTCTCCCAGTGTGGGCTCCTTGGACAGCTTGACCTCGGGAATTTCCACCAGCGTCAATTTGCAGTAGGCGGACAGCCGCTTCATATACTCGGCACAGGCGTCCTTGTAAAACTTTTCCTTCAGCTTGCCCACACAGATCAGATAGACGCTCAGCATACCGCCGCCTCCTTCCCCAAAACGAAGGTCGGGCCCGGCGTACCGGCAGGGGCCACCGACAGGGCAATATCCCGCTCCGGGTCACAGCCTATGGCCAGCAGCCGGCAGCGCGCCACCTCATAGGCCCGGGCGGGGGTGTTGTTGGTCCGGGACAGGTGGGCCAGGACCACGGTTTTTGTCCCGGACTCCACCGCAAAGGCGGCCAGCTCCGCCCCCGCCTCGTTGGACAGGTGGCCGTAGTCCCCCAAAATCCGCTGCTTTAAGTAGTAGGGGTAGGGTCCCGTCTTGACCCAGTCCTCGTCGTGGTTGGTCTCACACACCAACAGGTCACAGCCCTCCACAGTCCGGCGGACCTCCGGGGTAACATATCCCAGGTCGGTACACAGCACCATCCGGCTCTCACCGCCGGCGATGGAATAGCCTACGCTGCCCGCCGCGTCGTGGGGAGTGGGGAAGGACTCCACCCATAGAGCGCCAATCTGCAGCCCTGTGCCCGCCTGCTGTACCCGGAACAGGTCTTTTACCTCGTCACACCGGTTTTTCCGGTACCACTCCAGGCAGGTGGGGCGGGTGGCATAGATGGGGACATCCACCTTTTTTGTAAACACCCGCAGGCCGGACACATGGTCGCTGTGCTCGTGGGTGAGGAGGATGGCGGACAGCATCTCCGGCCTGACTCCCAGCGCCGCCAGTCCGCTGGTAATTCGCTTGGCGGAAATGCCCATGTCCAGCAGAATGTGGGTATCTCCGCAGGACACCAGGGCGGCGTTTCCCTGAGAGCCGCTGGCCAAAGTGGTAAAGGTCACTTTTCTTCCCCCTCAATCAGAAAACGGACGGCCAAAGGGCCGCCCGTTCATCATTTCTGTCTCAGCCCACCTGGGACTGCTCCTCTTCGCCCGGAATATTTACGATCCGGATGTCGGCACCCAAGTTGGCCAGCTTTTCCACAATGTTTTCGTAGCCCCGCTCGATGTGGTAGATGCCGTCGATTTCAGTGGTCCCCTGGGCGGCCAGGCCGGCAATAACCATGGCGGCTCCGGCCCGCAGGTCGCAGGCGTGGACAGGGGCGCCCGTCAGGTGGTCAACCCCCTCGATGACGGCTATCTTGCCGTCCACCTGGATCTGGGCCCCCATACGGCGGAACTCATCCACATAGCGGTAGCGGTTGTCCCACACGCCCTCGGTGAGGACGCTGGTCCCCCGGGCAATGCACAGCACGGCGGCAATCTGGGGCTGCATGTCGGTGGGAAAACCGGGGTAGGGCATGGTCTTTACGTTGACCCGGCTCATAGGGCCCTCCCGGCGCAGGAGAATGGCGTCGTCCTGTTCCTCCACATCCACCCCCATCTCCACCAGCTTGGCGGTAATGCAGTCCAGGTGCTTGGGAATCACGTTTTTGATGAGCACCTCGCCGCCCGCGGCGGCCACGGCGGTCATATAGGTACCCGCCTCGATCTGGTCGGGGATGATGGAGTAGGAGCCGCCCCGCAGCCGATCTACCCCGCGAATCTTGATGACGTCGGTGCCGGCCCCCCGGATATCCGCGCCCATGGAGTTGAGGAAGTTGGCCAGGTCCACGATGTGAGGCTCTTTGGCGGCGTTTTCGATGATAGTCATACCGCTGGCCAGAGTGGCGGCCAGCATGATGTTCATGGTAGCGCCCACCGAGACAATGTCCAGATACACCTGCCCGCCGGACAGCCGGCCGCCGCCGGGCACCCGGGCGTAGATCAGGCCGTTGCGCACGTCTACCTCCGCCCCCATGGAAACAAAACCCTTAATATGCTGGTCCACAGGCCGCCCGCCCAGGTCGCAGCCGCCGGGGAGGGGGACCTCAGCCCAGCTGAACCGGCTGAGCAGCGCGCCCACCAGGTAGTAGCTGGCCCTGATCTTCCGGGCCAGCTCATAGGGGACCTGACGGTTGCGGATGTGGGAACAATCCACCTCAACGGTGGTCCGGTTGATGGTACGGACATCTGCCCCCAGCTCCCGCAGGATCTGGAGAATCAGTGTTACATCGCTGATCTGTGGGACATTTTCGATGCGGCAGACGCCGTCTACCAGCAGGGCGGCAGGGATGATAGCCACAGCGGCATTTTTGGCTCCGCTGATTTGAATGGTTCCATGGAGGGGATTGCCCCCGCGGATAAGATATTTGGTCAACGAATGCACCCTCTTTTCCATGTCTTGGAATCTATAGAATAATACGGCGCAGGCGCCATATGTAAAATCATGAAAATCACCGCCCGTAACAAGGGCGCGATGAACCGGATATATTATAGCACTATTATGTCCGACTTGCAACAAAAATTGCGGACCTATGAACAAATTGTTAAAAAAGACGGACAGCAGAGTGAAAAAGCCGCCTCCGCTGTCCAATGCTTAAAATTTTCCTATTATTTTTAAGGTCAAATGGTGGGCTGGCGCGTCATGGCGGACGGTACCCGCCCTAGGGCCGTTTCCCCTGAAACTGCTCCCGGACCCGGGGCAGCAGCTCAGACAGCCGGGAGCGCTCCTGACGCTCCATCAAGTCGCCGATGAGCTGGTTAGACACCAGAAATCCCTTGGGCGTCAGCCGCCAGCGGCCCTCCCGGGTCTTTTCCGCCCAGCCCTGGACTGCAAACTCCTCCAGCCGCTCCTCCAGAGGGGCAAAATCCATAAAATACCGCCCCCGATACTCCCACTCCTCCACGCCGTGGGCGGTGCGCAGACTGAGCATCAGATATTCGCTGCTCCGCTCCTCCTGAGGGATCAAGTCCTCGCTGTCCAGCAGAGGGACATTCCCCTCCAGAACCCCCCGGATATAGCCCTCAAGGTCCCGGACCCAGGCGTACCGCCGGCCACCGAAGTCGGAGTGGGCCCCAGGCCCAAAGCCGGCATAGGGCTTCAGCAGCCAGTAGCGCAGGTTGTGCCGGGAGGCAAAACCGGGCCTTGCAAAGTTGGAAATCTCATACTGCTCATAACCCGCCTGGGCCAGCCGGTCCACCGTCCACAGATACAGGTCCGCCTGGGCGTCGTCGTCGGGCAGGACTTCTCCGGCGGCCACCCGGGCGGCCAGGGGGGTGCCCTCCTCCACCTTCAGGCCGTAGCAGGACAGGTGCTCCGGATTCAGGGACAGGGCATGCTCCACCGTATGCCGCCAGCTGTCCATGCTCTGGCCGGGCAGGCCGTAGATCAGGTCCAGAGAGAGGTTTTTCAGCTTGGCTTTCCGCGCCGCAGCCACCGCCTCGTCCCCCTGCTCCACTGTGTGAGGGCGGTGGACGGCCTCTAGCTCCGCCGGACAGGCGGACTGCAGCCCCAGGGATATCCGGTTAAACCCGCCGCGCCGCAGGTCCCGCAGACTTTTAAAATCGGCGCTGTCCGGGTTGGCCTCAAAGGTGATCTCCGCATCCCGCTCCACATGGTACAGCTTCTTGATCGCCGACAACAGCTCACGCAGCCGTTTTTGACCGTAGTAGCTGGGGGTGCCGCCGCCAAAATAGATGGTGTCAACCGAAAAACTATGGGCCGGCAGGGCGGTCTCCTTTAAATGGGTCAGCAGCGCCTTCTGGTAGTCGTCCATCCGCGCCTCACGCCCGGACAGGGAGTAGAAGTCGCAGTAGTCGCACTTGCTGCGGCAGAAAGGAATGTGAATGTAAAGCCCCAGCTTGTCCTTGCTCGCCTTGTTCCTCATTGCGCGTCCCCCTTTATGTTTCCCCTATTATACCAGGGAATTCCCCCCCTGCACAGAGAAATTTTTGTCGAAAAAGAGCGCACTGCCCCCTCATTTCCAATAAATGTATGAAAACGTGCAATTTTTCCGGGAGTTCCGGCAGTTATTGAGGAGCACCCAAAGAGGCCTTCCGGTGCTCCCAATCATATTTTAAGGAGGAACTACACTATGCCAAGCAACCAGACCCCCAACTATCAGCTTTCCCAGTGGGAGAAGTCCGACAAGGTCCTGATGGAGGATTTCAACGCCGACAACGCCAAGATCGACGCGGCGATCAAGGCCGAAGCCGACGCCAGGAGCTCCCAGGTAGCGGTGCTCAACGCCGGACTGAGCAAGAAGGGCAACTGCCAAATCTGGACCACCACCTACGTCGGCACAGGCGGCTACGGTGCCGCCACCCCCGTCACCGTGACCTTTCCCAGCAAGCCTGTACTGGCCACCATTGCGGGAGGAGGCAGGGTGCTGCCCCTGATTACCGGCTACGGCATGTACTCTGTCACCGGCGACGTCGTCTACGGCCTGGGCGGATACTGGGACGGCAATACTGTCACCTTTTACGCCTCTTCCAACGCCCAGCAGGCGCTGAATGAAAAGGGCCAAATCTATACCGTCGTTGCGTTCCTGGCCGCAGACTGACAACAAAAGCACCCCGCGCCTTGCGGCGCGGGGTGTTCGCGTATCCTCGAATCGAATGCCCTAATCCTTAGGCATTAGAAGCGGTCATCTCGAAGGTACCCGCCTGAACGATGTTACCGGAAGTATTCGCAACCAGTTTATAGGTGTGAACGCCCACAGGAATTTCGTCCCAAGTCAAGACCTGTACACCGGTAGTGCTGGTCCACAGAGAACTTGCTCCGGGAACGGGCACGTTGTCCAGATACAGGGTATAACCGGAGTCATCATTCGTCAGATTGATGGTAACCAGGAAAACAGCGGTGTCAACATTCTGGTTGGGACCAATCTGCAGGGAGCTGATCTGGCCAGCGGTCTGGCACCAGCCCAGCAGGTCCTGCAACTCCTGGGTGTAGTGATAGATGCCAGGACCCTGAGCGGAAATCGCGCTCTTGATGCTGGCGGTGGTGGCGTCGCTCACGAACCTCTCGCCGCCGTCACCAGCATTCTTGGGAGTGACGCCGCTACCCGGCTTGGTGCTTACAGTGCCGTCCACCGCGTTGACGGTAGTTCCGGTGATCGCGCTCTGCACGCCCGCGCTGTTAGCCTTCCCCTGGTCGTTGGAGGGCATCGCGCCGCCAGCAATGGGATCATAGATCAGGGTCAGGGTGATCTCCTTGGTACCCTTGTCATAGCTGGGAACCAGAACCTTGCGGTCAGGAGTCCGGCAGATATAGCCGATCAGGTCGTCGCCGGTGACGGTGTCGCCAGTCTTTACGCCCTCAACGATCTTGCCCTTGTTAATAAGGGTGTTGTCAGCGCTGTTGACGTACTGCAGGTTCACGGTAACGGTATCAGCCTGAGGCCCAACCACAGTGCCGCCGGGATTGACGGTCAGCGGGGTATCGCTGATAAAGACGACCCAAGTAGCCACGCCGCGGTTATCGAGGACGGCGACGATACGGCCGGCGTACTCCTTCTTGGCAGTGGCGACCACGGGGTCAGCCAGGTGGGCGATGGCCTCATTAACGCTGGACCAGTAGGTCTTCACGTTGTTCTTGCCATATTCCGGCTGGATGACGACGGCCTTGGCATCCTGAGTGAAGGTCAGGCCCCAGTCAGCGGTGCCGTCCTGGGTGTACATGGTGCTGCCCTCAACGCGCAGGTTGTTGTTTCCGGTGACGCTGGTGATATTGCCGGCCGCGTCTGTGGAGACGGTGAAGCCCAGACGGGCCTCGCCGCTGTTGGGATTGGCAACCAGGACGCACCCGGAACCATTATCACACTCGTAACTGCCGTGGAAGTGGCCCACGTCCCAAACCTCGTGGACATTGTTGGTGATGGGGGCGATGGTAGTGTTGACGATCTTGCTGGTATCCACGGCCTTGATGCCGGAGACATACTCGCCATTATAGCGCAGCTCCTGGATGTGGCCGGGCCGCAGGTCGTCGATGGTGCCGCGGAACTTGGACTCCACGGTCAGGGTCTGGAACTCGCCGCCCACGATGGCCTCGAAGTCCCAATAGTAGTTCTCGCCGATCTTCCGCTCGGTCTTGGCGCCGCCCAGGATGTAGGCGTAGTTGGTGCTGGTGCCCTTGGCCTCGCCGATGATCACAGAGGCAATAACATAGTTGTTTTTGTCGTACAGGGTGTAGATGCTGTCATACAGCTGGGTGGGAGCACTGGGATTAACGGTGGTATCATAGATAGAACCGTTGATATCGCTGGCACCGAAGCCGTCACTACCGGTGTCTGTGTACTTACGGGCGAACACATCGATCTCCACGCTCTGGACGCCGGTGTAGCGGCCGTCCACGCCAGTGATCACCTTGCCGGTGCCCTGAGACACGGTATCCAGCTCAGCCACCAGATAGATGGAGTTGTCGTTGCCGTAGGCGCGCTGAGAACCGGGAGCGGCGGGGTGCGGGGTGAACTTGTTGACCTTCGCATCGTGCGCGGCATTATCTCCTACCTCATTATTAGTGATTACCAGCGCATCAGGGGCGATGACCTCGTCCAGACGGACCTGGTTGCACTTGATGGTAGTGCCGGCGGCGGTCACGTCGGTGGTGAACATCCGGGTGGCGGGGGTCAGGGTGTACACGCCGGCGGCGTTCACGGTGTAGGTGTACCAGCGGTTCTCGTTGGGAACCTTGCCGGTGCCAGCCCACACATTGAAGTAGGCGTTGCCGGCCCGGGTGATGGCCTTGTCCGTGTCCTTCACGTTGACGTCGATGGAGGCCATGGTGCCATCCAGGAAGATGCCGGCGGCCTTGGCGGTAGTGTTGGCGATAGCGCTGTTGTTCAGGTCATAGCCGGTAATGAACACGTAGTTGTCCACGCCGGAGTGGATGTCCACGCCGATGGCGTTGCCATACAGATCCAGGTAGACGTCATAGGTGCGGTTGTCCAGCAGGTTCTGGTTGTAGCGGTCCAGCACGTCGGCGTTGTAGTGGGCCTTCACAGCGCCGTTGTAGGTGGTGCCGTCAGCCACGATCTTGCTGACCATGTTGCGGGCCTCGTCGCTGGTGGTGGTGCCGCGGCTGAACTCGGTGACGGTGACATCCTCAATGGTGTCCACGTTGTACACGTCCACGGTCTTCCACCGTCCGGCGGCGGTGTCCTTGCCGGAGCGGCGGACCAGCCGGAACTCGTCGGTCTCCACGCCCTCGATGGCGGGCACGTCCTGGAGGGTGACGGTCTCAGTGGTGATGTTGGTTCTGGGGGTAACGTGGTCATAGCTGGTGTAGACTTCCAGCACCACGGTCTCGCGGCCGGTGTTGTAGCCGGAAGTGGCCTTAGCCAGGTAGGTGTTGATGGAGGTGATGGTGATCAGTTGGGCGTCCAGGTCCACAAAGACCTGAGTCAGCACGCCCCGGCCGGTGTTTTTCACGTCCTGGTTGGTCCGGTTCAGGATATCCTGAGCGGTCACGTCGGGGGCGCTGTTGTCGCCGTCAGCGTCCAGCTTGCCGTCCACATAGTACTCAAAATCATACTGCATCAGGCTGGTGCGGCCCAGCAGATCGTACAGGGTCCGGTAGCTGACGCCGCCGGTGTACTCGGCCTTGATGTTCTCCTTCTTCATGTAGGAGCCGATTTCCTTGCTGTTATACAGCCAGGTGCGGGCGGGGCGGTTATAGTCGTCGCTGCCCTCGCGCAGCTCCAGCTTGCCGTCGTACAGCTCCTCGCCCAACTGGATGTAGTACTGGCCGCGGTTCAGGTTGTTGTTGTTGTCCACGTCGCTGGTGCGGCGCTCAATGGCCTGGTACTTGGCCAGGGTGCTGGTGCGGGAGGTGTACTCGGACTTGTAGCCCACGACCACGTCGCCGTTGGCGGTGGGGATCTTGGTGCCCACGTCGCCGGTGAAGTTGACCATGTCAGCCTGGAGGGC
>JAAWLY010000027.1 GCA_022798155.1 Lawsonibacter sp.
GACACCATCTACGCCGAGGGCCAGCGGCGGTATGTGGAGTCGCTGAGCTCCTACGCCCGGATGTTCCTGGGCCAGATGGAGAAGCCCGACGTGGACTACATCGACGGCCTGTCTCCGGCCATCTCCATCGACCAGAAGACCACCAGCAAAAATCCCCGGTCCACCGTGGGGACGGTGACGGAGATCTACGACTACCTCCGCCTGCTGTGGGCCCGGGTGGGCACCCCACACTGTCCCATCTGCGGCAAGGAGATCAAACAGCAGACCATCGACCAGATCATCGACCAGGTCCTGGCCCTGCCCGAGGCCACCCGCATCCAGGTGATGGCCCCGGTGATCCGGGGGAAGAAGGGGGAGCACGTTAAGATTTTCGAGGACGCCCGGAAGTCGGGCTACGTCCGGGTACGGGCGGACGGCTCCCTCTACGACCTGTCCGAGGAGATCAAGCTGGACAAGAACAAGAAGCACAATATCGAGATCGTGGTGGACCGGCTGGTCATCCGGGATGACATCACCCGCCGCCTCACTGACAGCGTGGAGGTGGCCTCCAACCTGGGCGGCGGCCTGGTGGTGGTGAACATCGTGGGGGAGGACCGGGACATTATGTTCTCCCAGAACTACGCCTGTGAGGACTGCGGCGTGTCCATTGAGGAGCTGTCTCCCCGGATGTTTTCCTTTAACAACCCCTTCGGGGCCTGTCCCACCTGTACTGGCCTGGGCTCCCAGATGAAGCTGGACCCGGAGCTTATTATCCCCAACAAAAATCTGTCCATCGTGGAGGGGGCCATCACCGCCTCCGGGTGGAACAATATCAAGTCGGACGGCATCTCCCGGATGTACTTTGACGCCCTGTCCAAGAAGTACAAATTCAAGCTGAACACTCCGGTGAAGGACCTGCCCCGCGAGGTCATGGATGTGATTCTCTACGGCACCAACGGGGAAAAGCTGACCCTCCACTACGACCAGCCACGAGGAAAGGGCACCCTGTACCAGCCCTTTGAGGGGATCGTCAACAATCTGGAGCGCCGCTACCGGGAGACCCAGTCCGAAGCCATGAAGCGGGAGCTGGAGGAGTGCATGTCCCAGTGCCCCTGCCCCACCTGCCAAGGGCGGCGGCTGAAAAAGGAGTCGCTGGCCGTCACCGTGGGGGGCTTGGACATCGACAGCTACTGCCGCAAGAGCGTCACCGAGGCCCTGGACTTTGTGGAACAGCTGGTGCTCAACGAGACCCAGACCATGATCGCCTCCCAGATTTTGAAGGAGATCAAAAACCGGCTGGGCTTTCTCCAGTCGGTGGGGCTGCAATACCTCACCCTGTCCCGGGAGGCGGGCACCCTGTCCGGCGGCGAGAGCCAGCGTATTCGCCTGGCCACCCAGATTGGCTCTTCGCTGATGGGGGTGCTGTATATTCTGGACGAGCCCTCCATCGGTCTGCACCAGCGGGACAACGACAAGCTGCTCCAGACCTTAAAGGAGCTGCGGGACCTGGGCAACACCCTGCTTGTGGTGGAGCACGACGAGGACACCATGCGCGCCGCCGATTACATCATCGACGTGGGCCCCGGCGCGGGGGTGAACGGGGGCACTATCGTGGCCGCCGGCACCCCGGAGGAGGTTATGAGCAACCCCGATTCCATCACCGGGGACTACCTCACCGGGCGGAAAAAAATCCCCGTCCCGGGGTCGCGCCGGAAAGGGAACGGGAACTATTTAAAGGTATTCGGCGCGGCGGAGCACAACCTGCGCCGTGTGAATGTGGACTTCCCTCTGGGCACCTTCACCTGCGTTACCGGGGTGTCGGGGAGCGGAAAGTCCTCACTGGTGAACGAAATCCTCTATAAGAAGCTGGGGGCGGACTTAAACCGCACCAAAACCCGGGCGGGGAAGCACGAGCGCATTGAGGGGGAGGAGCTTCTGGATAAGGTCATCAACATTGACCAAAGCCCCATCGGGCGGACCCCCCGGTCCAACCCGGCCACCTACACCAACCTCTTCAACGACATCCGGGACCTGTTCGCCTCCACCCCCGACGCCAAAAGCCGGGGCTACGGCCCGGGCCGGTTCTCCTTCAACACCCGGGGGGGGCGCTGCGAGGCCTGTACCGGCGACGGCCTGCTCAAAATCGAGATGCACTTCCTGCCGGACATCTACGTCCCCTGCGAGGTGTGCAAGGGCCGGCGGTACAACCGGGAGACTCTGGAGGTGTGCTACAAGGGCAAGAACATTTACGAGGTGCTGGAGATGACGGTGGACGAGGCCCTGCCCTTCTTTGAGAACCTGCCCAAAATTTACAACCGTCTGAAAACCCTGGAGGAGGTGGGCCTGGGCTATGTGAAGCTGGGCCAGCCCTCCACCGAGCTGTCCGGCGGCGAGGCCCAGCGGGTGAAGCTGGCCACCGAGCTGTCTAAACGCTCCACGGGGAAAACCATCTATATCCTGGACGAGCCCACCACCGGCCTTCACTCCGCCGATGTCCACAAGCTGATTGAGGTGCTTCAGCGGCTGGTGGAGGGGGGCAACACCGTGGTGGTCATCGAGCACAACCTGGATGTGATCAAAACCGCCGACTATATCATCGACCTGGGCCCCGAGGGGGGCGACGGCGGCGGGAACATCGTCTGCACCGGCACCCCCGAAGAGGTAGCCGCCTGTCCGGGGTCCTATACGGGGCAGTATTTGAAGAAAATACTGGAGTGAAAACCTCCGTCTCGCCCGGCCAGCTGTGCGCCCAGGCGGAAGCCGTGGGTAAAGGAGAGAAAGCTGCCGGCCTCCAGCAGATGAAAGATAGGAGCGGGTATCTCTCTCCCTTCCCAAAGGGCCTCGCCTGTGTATAATAGGCTTGGCATTCCGGGTCCTGGTCGAAAAACTCTGATAACGTGTCAAGAGGGGATACAGAAAAAATGAAAATTGTTTTGCCGAGTTTTGCAGAACGTATAAAGCCGTTGAGAAAGAGCAAACAGGTTACCCAGAGGCAGATGGCGGAGCTGCTGGACTGTACGGAGCAGCATTATCAAAAAATTGAGTATGGCAAGGTCAACGTCCCGGCCACGACGGTTATCTTCCTGGCGGACTATTTCGGGGTGTCCGCCGACTATCTGCTGGGCCGCACGGACGGCGAAAACTAGGAGATTTCTATGGAACTCTTTCAATGGATAACGGCCACAACAGCGGGCAAGTGCCTGTTCACCATGTTGGTGTCCATGATCCCGGTGATCGAGCTGCGGGGGGGCCTGCCTTTCGGGGTGGCCCTGGGTCTGCCCTACTATCTGGCCTTTCCGGCGGCGGTGCTGGGCAATTTGCTTCCCACCCCTTTTATTATTGTCTACATCCGGCGGATCTTTGAGCTGATGCGCAGATACTTCCCCCGTCTCAACGGTATAGTGGACCGTCTGGAGAAAAAGGCCCACCTGAAGGGGCAGAAGGTGCAGCGCTTTCAATACATCGGCCTGTGGCTCTTTGTGGCCATCCCCCTGCCGGGGACGGGGGCCTGGACCGGCTCGCTGGCGGCGGCGTTTTTAGGGATGCGGCTGAAAAAAGCCATGCCCGCCGTGGTGCTGGGGGTGCTCACCGCCGGGTGCATCATGCTCACCCTGACCCATGTGGGGATCAATCTGTTCTCCGGGGCGGTGTAAAAGCTCTCTCCGTGGGGGAGGGCTTTAACCCTCTCAAGCCTTTCCGCATAGGATATCCCGGAGGTGCTGCTGAATGGGTACATTCTGGGATATTCTGCTGGCTGTGATCTGCGTCTGCGGGTTGGCTTTTGTAGGCTGGTGGCTGTTCGGGCTGCTGCTGCGCCCCCTGCCGGGGCGGGATGCCAGGGTGGTCCTTACCGGCCAGGGCGGGGGAGAGAAGCTGGAACAACAGGTGCGCTCCTTCCTCTGGCTGCGAGGGCTGGGGCTGCTGCGCTGTCCCATCGTCATCGCCGACGCGGGGCTGACTCCCGCTGGCTGGGAGCTGGCCCTGCGGCTCACCGCCCAGTGGCCCGAGGTGATTTTGTGGCCGGCGGAGGATTTGGGAGATTACATTTCCCGCGTGTAGGGGCGCGCCGTGCCAGGATAAGCCGGTGTGTCCGGTGGTCGCGCCCTACATGCAGATTTACAAAAAAGGAGGCGGAACCCATGTCAGACCAGGAACTTGAGCTGCTGGAGGGTACCGTCTCCGCTGTTATTTTTCAGAACGAGGAGAACGGCTATACCATCCTCAAGCTGGACATCCACGGGGAGGAGGTGACGGTAGTGGGCCCCATGGCGGGGGTGGCGCCGGGGGAGTATCTCTCCGTCCGGGGCCGCTGGACCCGGCACCCCACCTACGGACCCCAGATGAAGGCGGAGATTGTGGAGCGCCGCCTGCCCCAGGGACTGAAGGAGATTTTTCATTATCTCTCCTCCGGGGCCATCAAAGGGGTGGGCAAAACCACCGCCCGGCTTATTTTGGAGGAGTTCGGGGAGGAGGCCCTCACCGTTATTGAGGAGGACCCGGAACGGCTGACCAAAATCAAGGGGATCACCAAAAAGCGGGCCAGGCAGATCGGCGAGACCTTCCACCAGCAGATGGGCACCCGGCGGCTGATGGAGTTTTTGGGGGAGCATAATCTGCCCCTGGAGCTGGCCTCCCTTCTTCGTCGGGCCTATGGCGACGTGGCCCTGGAGGTCATCAAGACCAACCCTTACTTGCTGGTGGGGGAGGAGTTTGGGGTGGAGTTCTCCCAGGCGGACGCTCTGGCCCTGTCCCTGGGGGTGGGGGCGGAGGACCCTCTGCGGCTGGAAGCGGGGCTGCTCTTCGAGCTGAGCCACAACCTGAACAACGGACACACCTTTCTCCCTCAGCACAAGCTGGTGGGGGCCACCGCCGCGCTGCTGGACGGTATGCCCGGGGAGCTGCTGGAGGAGCGGCTCGAGGCGCTGCTGCGCCGGGGAGAGCTGGAGCAGGAGCAGGTGGCGGGTCAGGAGGCGGTGTATCTCCCCGCCCTGTATGAGGCGGAGTCCTTCATTGCCCAGCGGATTTTAGAGATGAGCCGGGCGGAGCTGGCCTCCCCCTCCGGACTGGACAGGCTGATTGGCCGCATCGAGCGGGAGCAGGGGATTTCCTACGCCCCCCAGCAGCGGCTGGCGGTGGAGTTGGCCGCCAGCCGGCAGGTGATGCTGCTTACCGGCGGGCCGGGCACGGGCAAGACTACCTGCCTGCGGGGGGTGCTGGCCCTGTTTGAGATGTTGGGGCTGGACACCGCCCTGGCCGCCCCCACCGGCCGGGCGGCCAAGCGGCTGGGGGAGCTGTGCTCCACCGACGCCTCCACCATCCACCGCCTGCTGGAGACAGGTTTCGACCCCCACACCGGCAAGCTGGTGTTCACCAGAAACTCTTACGAGCCGCTGAAGGCGGACGCGGTGATTGTGGACGAGACCTCCATGGTGGACGTGCCTCTGATGGCCGCCCTGCTGGACGCCCTCCGGGACGACTGCCGGCTGGTGCTGGTGGGCGATCCGGATCAGCTGCCCTCGGTGGGGCCGGGAGCCCTGTTCGCCGACCTGATCCGATGCGGGGCAGTGCCCACTGTCCGGCTGACGGAGATTTTCCGCCAGGCTGCCCAGAGCGCCATCATCCGCAACGCCCACCTGATTAACCAGGGCCAGATCCCCGATCTGCTTCGTAACCAGGGGGACTTTTTCTGCCTGGCCCGGCGGGACCCGGAGGAGGTGGTGGATACCATTGTGGACCTGTGCCGCCGCCGGCTGCCCGAGCGGATGGGCATTCCAACCGACCAGATTCAGGTGCTCTCCCCCACCCGGCGGCGGGGGACAGGCACCCGCGCCCTGAACCAGGCCCTGCAGCAGGCCCTGAACCCGCCCCGGGAGGGGAAGGGAGAGCGGCGCTTTGGCGACTGGGTGTTCCGGGCGGGAGACCGGGTGATGCAGGTACGCAACAACTACGACATCCTCTGGCGGGAGGAGGGGGGCGCCGACTCCGGCATGGGCATGTTCAACGGGGATATTGGGGTGATTCGCTCTATTGAGAAGGAGGCCATCACCGTGGACTTCGACGGCAAGATGGTGGAATACTCCCCGGATATGCTGGGGGAGCTGGAGCCCGCCTTTGCCGTGACGGTACATAAATCCCAGGGCAGCGAATACCGGGCGGTGATCCTGGCCGCCCTGGAGGGCGCCCCCATGCTGATGACCCGGGGGGTGCTGTACACTGCCGTCACCCGGGCCCGGGAGCTGTTTATTGTGGTGGGCGACCCCGCCGCCGTGGCCGGGATGGTGGCCAACAACCGGCAGACCAGGCGCTACTCCGGGCTGCGGGCTCGGCTGGCGGAGAGCGGCCAATAAGTTCCATATTTTTTCCCGCGTCAGCCGTTGACGCTCTCCGAAAAATCTGGTAAAATGACTGATTGTTGGAGAGCACAACCTCTCGATTACAGATAATATGAAACAGGAGGCACTGTTATGGTGGAATATTCCTCTGAGTACAACAAGGAACAGCTTACTGAGATGATTGCCGGCAAGCTGCAGCGCAACTTCGGCTGCACTGTGGAGACGGCCAACAATAACCATATGTTTAAGGCCTGCGCCCTAGTCCTGCGTGACATCATGTCCCGTCACCGCATGGAGACCAGCAACCAGGTGTGGGAGAAGCAGCAGCGGCAGGTGCACTACCTGTCCCTGGAGTTCCTGATGGGCCGATCCCTGGAGAAAAACGCCTACAACCTGGGGCTGCTGGACACGCTGAAAGAGGCCCTGGAGGACATGGGCTTCTCTGTGGCCGACCTGTTTGAGACTGAGCCGGATGCCGGCCTGGGCAACGGCGGCCTGGGCCGCCTGGCCGCCTGCTACCTGGACTCCATGACCACCCTGGAGATTCCTGCCACCGGCTATTCCATCTGCTACGAGCTGGGCATCTTCAAGCAGAAGATTATCGACGGCAAGCAGCAGGAGCTGGCCGACAACTGGCTGGGCCTGGGCGACGCCTGGCTGATCCCCAAGATGGAAGAGGCGGAAGAGGTCCGCTTCGGCGGCCAGATCATCGACCGCTGGGAGAACGGGGTCAACCACCCCGAGCACGTGGGCTACACCGCCGTGCTGGCCATCCCCCGGGATATGAAGATCGCCGGCTACCAGACCCACCACACCAACACCCTGCGCCTGTGGGACGCCAAGAGCCCCCTCCCTGTGGATATGTCCCTGTATTCCCGGGGCGAGTATCTCAAGGCGGTGGAGCAGCAGGCCATGGCCGAGGTGATTGCCAAGGTCCTCTACCCCGATGACAACCACGCCGAGGGCAAGTCCCTGCGCTTAAAGCAGCAGTATTTCTTCGTCTCCGCCACGGTGCAGTCTATCGTCCGCCAGCACAAGGCCCAGTACGGCACCCTGCGCAATTTTGCCCGGAAACATGTGATCCAAATCAACGACACCCACCCCACCCTGGTCATTCCCGAGCTGATGCGCATCCTCCTGGACGAGGAGGGCTACGGCTGGGACGAGGCCTGGCACATCGTTACCGACTCGGTGTGCTACACCAACCACACCGTGCTGGCCGAGGCGCTGGAGCGCTGGCCTCAGAACCTGATCGAGACCCTGCTCCCCCGCATCTGGCAGATTCTGACTGAAATTGCCCGCCGCTACCAGACCGAGCTGGAGCGCCGCTACGGCGGCGACACCGGTAAGATCGGCCACATGGCCATCATCTGGGGGGGCGAGGTGCGTATGGCCAACCTGTGCGTGTGCGCCTGCCAGGCCATCAACGGCGTGTCCGCCCTCCACTCTGAAATTCTCAAGCGGGATGTTTTCCGCGACGCCTATCAGGCCGAGTCGGGCAAATTTAAGAACGTGACCAACGGCATCGACCACCGCCGCTGGCTGTCTCAGATCAATCCCAAGCTGGATTCCCTGATCCGGGAGTGCACGGGAAGCGATCAGTATCTGCTCCACCCCGAGGCCCTGCGGGACTTTGAGAAGTCGGCGGACGACAGCGCCGTCCTCCAGCGCCTGGAGGACATCAAGAATGAGAACAAGCGCCGCTTTGCCGCCTGGGTTGGCCGGGAGTCGGGGGTCATTTTGAACACCGACGCCATTTTCGATGTCCAGGTGAAGCGCCTGCACGAGTACAAGCGCCAGCTGCTCAACGTGCTGCACATCATTCACCTGTATAACCAGCTGCGGGATAACCCCAATATGGACTTTACCCCCCAGACCTTCCTCTTCGGCGCCAAGGCGGCCCCGGGTTACCATGTGGCCAAGCAGATTATCCAGCTGATCAACTCCCTGGCCGCCCAGATCGATAAAGACCCCATCTGCAAGGATAAGCTCCAGGTGGTCTTTTTAGAGAACTACCGGGTGTCTCTGGCGGAAAAGCTGATGCCCGCCTCTGAGATTTCCGAGCAGATTTCCACCGCCGGCAAGGAGGCCAGCGGCACCGGCAATATGAAGTTTATGATGAACGGCGCTCTAACCATCGGTACTCTGGACGGCGCCAACGTGGAGATGCACCAGCAGCTGGGCGATGAGAACATCTTCCTCTTCGGCTTGACCACCGAGCAGGTGAACCAGCGCAAGCGTGACGGCTACCGCCCCCACGAGATTTATCTCCACAACCAGGCCCTGAAGCGGATCATCGACCAGATATCCGCCGGATTTGACGACAAGGTGGCCTACTCCGATCTGTCCAACCGCCTGCTCTTCGGCGCCGGCGGCAGTCAGGCCGACGAATATATGCTGCTGGCTGACTTCGACAGCTACTGCGACGCCCACCGCCGCTCCCTGGCCGCCTACGCCGACCGCCGCCACTGGAACCAGATGTCCCTGATTAACATTGCCCGGTCCGGCATCTTCGCCGCCGACCGCTCCATCGAAGACTACGCCCGGGATATCTGGCACGTGCCCACCCGGAAGTAAAAAAGTCCCGGCCTTTGGTGAACTGCACCCCATTTGTTAGACAAGTATAGTATACTATCTAACAAATGGGGTGTTATATTATGCCGAAAAGGATACCGGGCAAACGATATACGCCAGAATTCAAGAAGCTGGTGGTAGAAGCGGAAACTCTTCAAATATTTTGACAACTATAACAACAGCCGAAAGGGCTTGCCGCCTGCCCTTCACAGACAACAAGCCCTTTCGGCTGCTTGAACTATTTTTCAATACTTAGAAGCTGTACCAATAGCCTCAGCACGCACCTTTCCGGCCCAAATTGCCATTGGCGTCGCGAAAAAATCTTAAAATACACAACGCGTTCCCAGGATTTTTTGCCTTGCCAACGACAATTTTCTCTCGTAAGTCTGCATACTTCGTCGAATGGTACAGCTTCTTACTTTGTCTAACTGTTTGGGGTTACTTCATCCCAAGGTCAGTCCCTGCTGGTCAGACAGGCCGTCCTTGGCCAGCATCCGCTCCAGCACCTCCACGTCGGTGGTGATGTCCATGGCGTCCCCCTGGAAAAGGAGGTCCAGCTGCTTTTCAAAGCCCTCCACTACTTTGTCCATCATCCCCTCGATGCGGGACATGGCGGCGGTAATGTTGGCGCCGGCCACCTCCTGGTCCTCCAGCTGGCCATAAGCCCGGAGGATTTTCAGGGTGGTAGGCAGGTAATAGCTTAAAAAGCTGTGGAGCTGGGCGGCCTTCTCCGGGTGGGTCTTCTGGTAGTCCAGGATTTTGGCGGTAATCACGCCGATTCGGTTGATCTGAGCGGACATCTTCTCGTTGTCAATGGCGTCGTTCACCGCCTTGATCTCGGCCAGGACGGCGTTTTCGTCTGCCTTGGGGGGCGGAGGCGGGGCTTGCTCCTTAGGGGCCTCGGTAACGCCGTCGCTGGTGAGGACCAGCCGGTCGCCGCCGTAGTCTAAAAAGCCCTGGGGGAACAGGCCGTCGTTCAGCATATCCGCCAAGTCGTCCCGCACCTGGGCAGGAGAGCGGCCGGTGGTGGAGGACAGCACGGAGATGGACACCGCGCTCTGACGGCCGACCATAGCCAGATAGCTGCGGTAGCGCTTGGCCTGTTTGCGCTTGCGCAGTCCGGCCCACAGACAGCCAAGACCGCCGCCCATAAAGCACATTAGAGGCATTAAGTCGAAGATTTCCTCCATAAAGAAGGCGAAATCACCGTTAAACAGCCAGTAGAAGGCGCCGCCCAGGCTGCCAGTGAAGCCCAGGAAAAAGATGGCGGCAATTATAGCGCCTGCGGTGACCATGGTTTTTCCCTTTTTGTCCAGTTCCGCGATCAGGTCCCGGCCCTTGGCCTTCTTTTGGGACTTGGGGGAGGCCTGTTTTTTTACTGGCTCCTGCCAGACAGGAGCTTCCTGGGAGACTCCCTCCCAGGAGGTGGTTCTGGCTCCCACGCTCTCCTGGCCGTACTGCTGCTGGTAGTAGGGGTGGCGGCCCTTTTTCTTTTCGCCGCCCAGCAGCTTCAGTACAATCATCAGCACGCCCACCGGGGCGGCGACGCCGGTGAAAATCAGCCCCAGGGCGATGAGCCAGTAGACTCCGTCGTTGTTTTTCGGATTCCCTTGATAATCAGACATTGTGTCCCCCTCCGATCTTGAAGCAACTGCCGCTGTGCTTCTACTATAACAGAAATTTCCCAAAAAGGAATTGATTTTTTCTTAAATTTCGGTGAAGAATGGCGCGCGGCTGCCGATAGTATAATCATAGCGCACACAGACGGAAAAGTAAATGGTCTATTGCCGATTTTCTTTGGAAGAAAGAGGGGGAGGATGTGACCGAGTTGTAACTATTCTGTAATTATTTCACCGAAGTCCCGTGTTATAATATTAAATTAGCGCGGTGTGTGACGCGAAAGAGGCAGATATTTCAGCCGGTCCGCAAAAACCAGAGGGAGCGGCCGGACAGGAGGAGCAAAGACCGATGGAAGGACAGCGTATAGCAAAGAATGAGGGCGGCGGAAAGCTGCCCTGGATCATCACCGGAGCGGTGGTGGGAATACTGGCGGCGGCCTATCTGGGAAGCTGTGCCTGGGCCAGCGGACGGGATACCATTCTGCCCAACATGAATGTGGCCGGCATCGACATATCCAATATGACGTTGGAGCAGGCCCAGGATGCGGTAAGCTCCGCTGTGAAGGAGAATTTGGGAAATGTCAATTATACCCTGAGCTATGAGGGGCTGTCCGAGACCCTGAACGGCGGGGATGTGAAGGTGGACACGGCCCAGAGCGTCCAGGACGCCTGGGATCTGAGCCATGACAGCTTCCTCACCAGCGGCCCCAAGCTGGTGAGCCATATGCTGGGGATATCCAGTGAGGTGCCCCTGGCCATCACGGAGGACGACCCCGCCATAGCCGGCGTGGTGGACCGAATGCAGGAGGCGGTGGCGGCCCGCGATGAGAATCACGCCTACGCCATCAAGGGCGACCGGCTGGAGATGACCAAGGGCGCGCCGGTGGCCACAATCGACTGGGAGTCGGTGAGCGCCATCGTGCGGGACAACCTTCAAACTGCCTTCCGGGACTCGATCAAGGAGGGCGGCGAGGATGTGGAGTACACCCATACCCTGACCCCCACCGAGACCAAGGAAGGGGAGGACCCCGATTTCGAGGCCATCCACCAGGAGCTGGCCCGTGAGCCCAAGGACGCCTCCCTGGACCTGGAGTCCATGGAGATCACCGACCACGTGGTGGGGGTGGATTTCAGCGTCCAGGACCTGAAGACTGCCTATCAGGTGGCAAAAGGGGGCGAAACCTTCTCCATCCCCGTCACCCTGACCCAGCCCAAGGTGACCAAGGAAGACCTGGGAGGCCGACTGTTCGCCGATCTGTTGGGCGAGGCCACCAGCCAGGTTACCGGCGTGGCCAGCCGTCTCTATAACGTCACCCTGTCGGCAAACTCCTGCAACGATGTGATTCTGCTGCCCGGTGAGGTGTTTTCTTACAACGATACCACCGGCCCGCGATCGACGGCCAACGGTTACCGGATGGGCTATACCTATGTGGCAGGCAAGTCGGTGATGGAGCCGGGGGGCGGCGTGTGCCAGACCTCCTCCACCCTGTACTATGCCATCCTGCATACCCAGTTGGAGGTTGTGGAGCGCCGGTGCCACCAGTTCGCCGTGGGCTATGTGCCCGACGGCATGGACGCCACCGTGTATGACGGCGGCTCCGACTTCAAGTTCAAAAACAACACCGATTACCCCATTCAGATCAAGGCCTGGACCTATGACAACAGCAAGGGCCGGTTTATCACGGTGCAGATCTACGGCACCAACCTGGACGGCCGCTACGCGGTCCCCAGTGCCTCCACCTTCGACTGGATTTCCCCCACCACCGTGTATGTCCCCAAGGACAGCGTGGAGCGGGGCAGCCTGGTGCTGGACCGGGAGCAGTACGCCTATCGGGGCCGGAAGGCCCACACCTACCGCACCATCTATGAAAAGGACGGCACCAAGGTAGAGACCCAGGACATGGGGGGCAGCAGCTACAAGATGCGGCCCAACACCTACTACTACAATCCCCTGGACGGCGATCCCACCACCTGGGTCAACGGTGTGCCTCCCACAACTTCGACGGACCCCGGCACAACCAGTCCCGGTACCACGACTGATCCGGGTACAACCAATCCCGGTACCACAACCGACCCCGGCACAACCAATCCCGGTACCACAACTGATCCGGGTACAACCAATCCCGGTACCACTACCGATCCCGGCACAACCAATCCCGGTACCACAACCGATCCGGGAACCACAACCGACCCCGGCACGACGACCGATCCCGGAACCGAGACCGACCCCGGAACGGTGGAGCCTCCCCCCTCCGACTCCGGCCTGAAGCCCCTTGACCCTAACGCCATGGCAGGCTGAATCATCCAATTGGAAACATTCCCGCCCCGAGAGGGGCGGGAATGTTGAATCAGACCAGAAAGAGAGAGAAAATACCATGTTTCAAGGCTATACCCAGGGGACTATCGACTTTTTGTGGGGACTGAAGCTGAACAACGAACGCCCTTGGTTCCAGGCCCACAAGGAGGAGTTTATCGCGCTGGTGGATCAGCCTACCCGGGAGCTGGCCGCCCAGCTCGCCCAAGAGATGACACAGGCCTATCCCAAGCTGGGCCTGGAACTGAAGGTGAGCCGCATCTATCGGGACGCCCGGCGGCTTTTTGGCCGGGGGCCTTATAAGGACCACCTGTGGTTCTCCCTGCGCAAGCCGGGGGAGCACGACGGGATGATCCCCTGCTTCTGGTTTGAGGTGGCCGCCGACCGGTATGGCTACGGCATGGGCTGCTGGGAGGTGCCCCCCGTGACCATGGCCAAGCTGCGCGCCCGCATCGACCGGGACCCCAAGCCGGTGGAAAAGCTGGCCCGGGCGGTGAAAAGGCGGGGGGAGTTCCAGATGGACGGCCATGAATATAAACGTCCCAAAGGAGACCCCGGCCCCCTGCTCTATCCCTGGTACAACAGCAAACAGATCAGCTTTGCCTGTGAGTGCAACTGCGAGGACCTCTTTTTTAAACCGGAGCTGGCGGATCAGGTGTTGGAGGGGTGGAAGTCCCTGGTCCCCCAGTATAAGTTCCTCTGTTCCCTGCCCGGCGACCCCGATCCGGACCACATGTAATTCCTGCCCCGGGCTGAGCCCGGGGATATTCTTTTGCAGGAACGTCCGATGGATTATTCAAAACGTAAAAAACTGCTTTTGATTTTTGGCTAATAAAACGAACAAAAACCGTTGACAAAATTGCACTTATGTGGTAAATTATAACCAGAACAAGGAAGGGTGAGTCCAATGTACAGGTAGATACCCCAGCAGCTGAAACCGGATGTAGCGCCAAAATTGAACTATCTGTGTCAAGGTAAAGCAAAACGCCATCAAGAGGGAAGACGGGAGAAATCTGAAAGAAATGTAAGAGCACAAACCCGGCTGTGGCGGCGGTTTCAGTCAGCGCAAGGCGGCAAAGCTCAAAGGGCAAGGCGAAAGGAATCCGACCAAAGGGCCTCACATATGAGGAGTTAGGCTGTAATAACGGCATGAAGGGATGGTCGTAGAGGAACTGGAAGATTGCCAGAGGAGCGGTGCGGCGGAGCGTATCCAATAGAAATGGAGGTAGCCAGATGATGTTAGATAATAAGACAGAACAGAAATGACCCTTGACTGTAACGGATTACAAAACGGACAGTCAAGGGTCATTTCTTTTTTGTCAGGCTCGGGAGCAGACGGCTGCGGCCGTCTTTTTTTGGGAAATTTCTCCGTTTCTGGAACCATTTTAAAAATTCTGCGTCTATATTAGTAGAATCAAAACAGAAGGGAGTACCCGCGATGCACAAAATTCTGTCCCTTATGATGGCCGTTATTCTGGCGGCCGTCGGCTGTGCCGGACCGGGAAAACCGGCACAGGCCAGCACCGTTCAGGCCAGCCAGGCTTTGTCAGAGCCGGTCTATCCCCAGTTCCCCACCTATCCGGAGTTGCCCGTCATGGGAAACGGCGACGCTGAGGCCTACTATGACGCTCTGAACAGCTACCACGATGCGCTCCAGGCCATCCGGGGGCCGGGAATCACAGAGGAGATCCAGGAAAATCTGAATCGCTTCGCCGCCAAGAGCACCCCGCTGGTCCTGGCGGGCCGCGAGGGCGAAAATACCATCTACTCCCCCCTCTCCCTGTGGTCGGCGCTGGCTATGCTGGCTCAGTGCGCCGAGGGTAACAGCCGCCAGCAGGTGCTGGACGCCATAGACGCGGCCAATGCCAGTCAGCTCCAGGAGGATGTGTCCCGGATCTGGCGGGCACTATACACCGACGACGGAAGCAGTTCCCTGCTTCTGGCCAACTCCATTTGGCTCAACAGCGGGATGCAGGGGGCCTATGTCCAAAACACCCTGGACATCCTGGCTCAGAAACACTTTGCCGGGGTATACTCCATCCCTATGGGGACCAGCCAGGCTGACCAGGCGGTGACCGACTGGGTGAAAAAGCAGACCAACGGCCTGATCGGCGGGGATACACCCGTCGTCCAGACCGACCCTGAGACCTTGGCTCTGCTGGCCTCCTCCCTGTATTACCGGGCGGGTTGGATGGACGAGTTTTCCCCGGAGCTGACGGAAGAGGATATTTTTACCGACGCCTCCGGACAAGACAGCCGGACGGACTTCATGCACATGACCCAGGATGGCAGTTTTCTGCGGCAGGAGGGCTGGCAGGCCGCTCAGCTTCGCACCCGTCTGGGGGAGATGATCTTTGTTCTGCCTGACCAGGGGATTACTCCCGAGTCCCTGCTCCAGAACCCGGACTTTCTCCCCGGCCTGAGTATCCACGGCCACGGCGACCAGTCCATCTGGGGGGAAATCCGGTGGTCAGTGCCAAAATTTGATGTGAACTCCGACCTGAACCTGCTGAGCTCCCTGTCCGCCCTGGGGATCACCGATCTGCTCAATCCGGACAAGGCCGACCTGTCCGCCCTCACCGATCTGGATACCGTCCTCTCCGACGCCAAGCAGCTGGCCCGGGTGAAGGTGGATGAAGAGGGGGTGGAGGGGGCCGCCGTTACCATTCTCATGATGAATACTACCTCCGCCATGCCCGACCCCGATCCGGAGATCTGCGTCATGGACCTGGACCGCCCCTTCCTCTTTGTCATCCGCACTGAGGGGGTACCTCTGTTTATTGGCGTGGTCAACCAGATGTAAAAAGCTGACCTTGAGCCCCGGTTTGTGCCGGGGCTTTTTGCAGCTTGACCCCGGCTATGCCGGGGAGCTCCGTAAAAGCTTTAACAGAGAGTAGGAAATGAAAACTCCTTTTTCCTGACAAACGGCGAAGGTCACAGAAAATTCACCGGAAGTTTACAAGGGATTTTCTTGTTTTTATTCTGGGAGTGTGGTATGATACCCTTTGACCTATTGCAGAAAATGCGAAAATTGGAGGTACGCTCCTTTGAAGCCAGATAAAGGAAACAACAAAAAGAACGCCTTCGGCCTGATCTCCCTGATTTTGTGGGCTCTGGTGCTGACGCTGATGTTCCGTAGCTGCACCAGCTCCTACGCCAACTCCAATCAGGTCCAAGTGGACTACTCTGTCTTCCGCCAGTGGGTGGTGGCCGATCTTGTGGAGGAGGTCCACATGGAGAGCGGCGTTTACACCATTACCCTGAAGGAGGGCAAGGAGGAGGAGGCCCTGGCCTACATCCCCGAGGAGGAGAACCAGCACCAGGGAAACAACATGTTCGCCTGGATGCCCATCCAAAACGACCAGGACACCGAGTATGTCACCACCCCGCCCCCGGTGAGTGACTTGGCCATTCTGGACATGATGGACGACCACGGGGTGGACTTCTACCGCAACCCGCCGGACAGCTCCAGCGAGATTCTCTACCTGCTGCTCACTACCGTTCTGCCTCTGGTAATCATGGTGGGAGCCATGATCTTCCTGATGCGGGGCATTGGCGGCAAGGGGGGTATGGGCGGCATCGGCGGCGTGGGCAAGGCCAACGCCAAAGTCTATGTGGAGAAAAAGACTGGCGTTACCTTCCGTGACGTGGCCGGTCAGGACGAGGCCAAGGAGAGCCTGGAGGAGATTATCGACATCCTCCACAATCCCCAGAAATACACCGAGATCGGCGCCAAGCTGCCCAAGGGCGCGCTGCTGGTGGGCCCTCCGGGCACTGGCAAGACCCTGCTGGCCAAAGCCGTGGCCGGCGAGGCGGGGGTGCCCTTCTTCTCCATCAGCGGCTCCGACTTTGTGGAGATGTTCGTGGGCGTGGGCGCCTCCCGTGTCCGCGACCTGTTCAAAGAGGCCAGCAAGATGGCCCCCTGCATCATCTTCATCGATGAGATTGACACCATCGGCAAATCCCGGGACAACCGCATGGGCGGCAACGACGAGCGAGAGCAAACCCTGAACCAGCTGCTGGCCGAGCTGGACGGCTTCGACCCGGGCAAGGGGGTCATCGTCCTGGGGGCCACCAACCGGCCCGAGGTGCTGGACAAGGCC
>JAAWLY010000028.1 GCA_022798155.1 Lawsonibacter sp.
ACATGAAAAAAGAAGTTGTCGCCATGCTGCTGGCCGGCGGCCAGGGCAGCCGTCTCTATGCCCTGACCAGCAACGTGGCAAAGCCCGCCGTCCCCTTTGGCGGGAAGTACCGCATCATCGACTTTCCCCTGTCTAACTGCGTCAACTCCGGCATCGACACGGTGGGCGTGCTCACCCAGTACCGCCCCCTGGAGCTGAACAGCTATCTGGGCAACGGCCAGCCCTGGGATTTGGACCGGTCTGACGGCGGCGTACATATTCTGCCCCCCTATCTGGGCGAGGGTGAGAAGGGCAGCTGGTACAAGGGCACAGCCAACGCCATCTACCAGAACATCGGCTTTTTAGATATGTATGACCCGGAGTACGTAGTGGTGCTCTCTGGCGACCACATCTATAAGATGGACTACTCTGAAATGGTAGATTTCCACAAGAAATCTGAGGCGGCCTGCACCATCTCGGTGCTGGAGGTCACCATGGAGGAGGCCAAGCGCTTCGGTATTTTGAATGTAGAGGCGGACGACAAGGTCTACGAGTTTGAGGAGAAGCCCCCCCAGCCCAAGAGCAACCTGGCCTCCATGGGCATCTATGTGTTCACCTGGTCCAAGCTGCGTAAATACCTCATCGACGACGAGGCCGACCCCAACTCCTCCAACGACTTCGGCAAGAACATCATCCCCAACATGCTCGGCGCCGGCGAAAAGCTGATGGCCTACCGCTTTGCCGGCTACTGGAAAGACGTGGGCACCATCGACTCGCTGTGGGACGCCAACATGGACCTGCTGGCGGGGGCCAGCAGCGGCCTGGATATGTACGATGAGAGCTGGCCCATCTACGCCCGCACCCCCGTCAAGCCCCCCCATGTCACCGGGCCTGACGCGGTGATCTCCCACTCCATGGTCACCGGCGGCAGCCAGGTAGACGGGACTGTGGCCAACTCGATGCTCTTCAACTCGGTCACCGTGGAGAAGGGGGCCGACATCCAGTACTCCATCCTCATGCCCGGCTCCACGGTTAAGGAGGGGGCCAAGGTCTACTACTCCATCGTGGCCGAGGGGGCCACGGTAGAGGCCGGGGCCACTGTGGGCTCCGCTCCAGACGGCCAAGAGGGCTGGGGCATCGCCGTGGTGGCCAGCGGGGTCACCGTGGGCCCGGGGGCCACTGTGTCGCCGAAAGCTATGATTCGTGAAGATGTGAAAGGAGGTGAGCAGGCATGAATGATCTGCACGGAATTCTGTTTGCCTACCGCTCCGACGCCAATTTGGGCGAGCTGACCCGTCCCCGCAACACCTGCTCCCTGCCCTTTGGCGGGCGCTACCGCCTGATCGACTTTATGCTGTCCAACTGCGTCAACGCCGGTATCACCGACGTGGGCGTGGTAGTCCACAAGAGCTATCAGTCTCTGCTGGACCATCTGGGCTCCGGCAAAGACTGGGACCTGAGCCGCAAGCACGGCGGCCTGCGCATTCTGCCCCCCTTCAGCTATACCGAGGCCGGCCAGGGTGAGTACCGGGGCAGCATGGAGGCTCTGGCCGGAGTGTACGACTACCTGGAGGACATCCGCCAGGACTACGTCCTGCTGGCCTGGGGCGACGTGGCCATCAACCTGCCTGTAAACAAGGTCTTTGAGCAGCACCTGAACTCCGGGGCGGACATCACCATGGTGTGTACCCCCACTCTGAAGGGGGCTCCCCGGTTCTCCGAATACGTGGAAGTCAGCGAAGAGGGCCGGATCACCGACCTGTCGGTCCACCCCACCGCGGCGGACAAGGCGCTGGAGTCGCTGGAGATCTACATCCTGTCCAAGCGGTTGCTGATGGACATGGTCAGCTACTGCTCCGCCCACGACGTGACCAATTTCAGCCGCGGCGTGCTCCAGCCCCGGATGAAGTCGCTGAAGATGATGCCCTACGTCCACGAGGGCTATGTAGGCCGTTTCCAGTCGGTGGGCGACTACTTCCAGCGCTCCATGGACCTGCTGGACCCGGCCATTCGGGCCGACCTGTTCAATCCCGCCCGTCCCATCCGCACCAAGGACCAGTCCAACCCCTCCACCTACTATGGGCCGGAGTCCAAGTCCGTCTGCTCCCTGGTGGCCGACGGCTGCTTCATCGAGGGCGAGGTTAGCAACTCTATCCTGGCCCGCGGCGTCATTGTGGAGAAGGGCGCCAAGGTGACCGACAGCGTGCTGATGCAGGGCACGGTGGTCAAGGCGGGGGCCTCTTTGTCCTATGTCATCGCCGACAAGGACGTAACGGTGAACGAGGGCCGCACTTTGATGGGCCACGCCACCTATCCCCTGGCCATTGCCAAGGGCTCTGTCGTGTAAATGATCAACAGACGCCCTCCTCACAAGGGAGGGCGTCTGACAAATCTATTTCTCCGCGCCTGTAGGGGCGGACAGTATCCGCCCGCATTTCTGAGTAAAACGGGCTACAAAATTCCATTTATAAAGGTGATCTTATGAAAATTCTTTTCGCAACTTCTGAGGCCGCCCCCTTCATCAAAACTGGCGGCCTTGCCGACGTGGCCGGTTCTCTGCCCCAGGCGCTGGCGGCCGCGGGCCACGAGGTCAAGGTGATCCTCCCCCTGTACGAGGGCATCAGCGAGGACTGGCGCTCCAAGATGACCTTTGTGAAGTACTTTAACGTTACCTTGGCCTGGCGGCAGGTGTACTGCGGGGTCTTCGAGGTGGAGTACCAGGGAGTCACCTTCTGGTTTGTGGACAACGAGTACTATTTCAAGCGCTGGCAGCTCTACGGTCACTTCGACGACTGTGAGCGCTACGCCTACTTCTCCCGGGCCGTGGTGGAAACCCCGGGCCAGCTGGACTGGGCGCCTGACATCATCCACTGCAACGACTGGCAGACCGCCCTGGTGCCCGTCTACCTGCTGGAGGAGAAATACCGCATTCCCCAGCTGGCGGGGGCCAAAACGGTATATACCATCCACAACATCGAGTACCAGGGCCGCTACGGCGACCAGGTGCTCCAGGATGTCATCGGCCTGGACCGCAGCTACTTCAACGAGGGGATGCTGGCCTATCACCGGGACGTGAATCTGATGAAGGGCGCCATCATGGCCTCCAACTTTGTCACCACCGTCTCCCCCACCTATGCCCAGGAGCTGCGCACCCCCTTCTACGCTCACGGGCTGGACGGGGTGATCAACCAGCAGAGCGGCAAGCTGGAGGGCATTCTCAACGGCATCGACACCGAGCTGTACGACCCGGCCAAGATGTCCGGCCTGGCGGCCAACTTCACGTTAAAGACCATCGGCAAGGGCAAGGCGGCCTGCAAGGCGGCCCTGCAGCAGGCAGTGGGCCTGGAGGAGAACCCGGATGTCCCCCTGGTGGCCTGCGTCTCCCGCCTGGTGGGACACAAGGGCTTCTCCATGGTGAACGACGCCATCCACGACATTATGGCCCTGGGGGTGCAGATGGTGGTGCTGGGCACCGGAGACTGGCAGTATGAAGAGGCCTTCCGCCACGCCCAGGGGGAGTACCCCGGCCGTTTCTCTGCCCAGCTGACCTACTCCGCCCCCCTGTCCAACATGATCTACGCCGGGGCGGACCTGCTCCTGATGCCCTCTGTCTCCGAGCCCT
Source organism: Lawsonibacter sp. (assembly GCA_022798155.1). GTDB lineage: Bacteria > Bacillota > Clostridia > Oscillospirales > Oscillospiraceae > Lawsonibacter. The sequence goes on from JAAWLY010000028.1 coordinate 3,602, forward strand.
GCGGCCTGAGCCAGATGATCGCCATGCGCTTTGGCACCGTGCCCGTGGTCCGGGAGACGGGCGGCTTGAAGGACACCGTCACCCCCTACAACAAGTACGAGGGCACCGGCCGGGGCTTCACCTTCTCCAACATCAGCGCCGGCGACATGGTATGGGTGCTGCGGGAGGCGGTAGAGCTGTACCGCGACAACAAGAAGGCCTGGAAGGGGCTGCAGAAGGAGGGCATGACAGCCGACTTCTCCTGGGAGAACTCCGCCAAGCAGTACATCGAGATCTACCAGCGCCTAGGCTGAGGATAAAAAAGGGGGGCCGCCGTCCGGCTAGGACGGCGGCCCCTTTTGGGCTGACGGCGGGGCGGAGACTGCCTATACGCCAAGCTGCCTGAGAAAATCCTCATCCTCCCATTGGGGCAGGTACCAGTGGGCGGCGGCCTTCAGCTCCGCCTGGTCCTGGGTGGTATTGGGGTCGCCGTAGACGGCGGCCACCTGGAAGCCGGCCTGTTTGGCGGTGCGCACGGCAAAGACGGCGTCCTCAAAGACAACGGTCTGCTCCGGGGTGCCTCCCAGCCGCCGGGCGGCCTCCAGGTATACGTCGGGGTGGTTTTTCCCCGCGCCCACCTCCACGCAGGAGAGGACGAACTCAAAATAATCCCGAACCCCCAGCCGCCGCAGGCACAGGTCGATGAGCTGGGGGGCGGTGGCGGAGGCCACGCACATCTTCCAGCCGGCGGCCTGCAGCCGCTTCAGCACAGACTCGGCCCCCTGCTTCATCAGCACGTCGGCCCGGTAGTGCCCCTCAATGAGCCGGTTAATCTCGGCCACGCCCTCCTCGGGGGTGTCAGACAGCCCGAAGGTCCGGGCGAAAAAGGCCACCGCCTCCCGGGAGGTGAGGGGAGCGGTCTGGGTCATCACGGAGGCGGGGGGATCGGTGACGCCCCGGCTGGCCAGATACTCCAGATACAGCTGCCGCCAGTAGGGGAGGGAGTCCACCAGGGTGCCGTCCATATCAAAAATCGCGAATTTCAGTTCCATCTCGGTCACCTGTCCTTGTGTAAAAGAGTAAAATGTATTATAATAAAAGCGGAAGAAGAAGGCAAGATTTTTACCCAAGAAAATTGTCAAACCAGAAGGAGGTTTTCCCGATGACCGACCAGGAGCTGGTGCAAAGGGCCTTTGCCATGCACGAATTTTCCTACGTACCCTACTCTCACTTCCCCGTGGGGGCGGCGCTGCTCACCCAAGACGGCCGGGTGTTCACCGGCTGCAACGTGGAGAACGCGGCCTATGGCTCCACCATCTGCGCCGAGCGCACCGCCATTTTAAAGGCGGTAAGCGAGGGCTGCCGGGAGGGCTGGAGCGCCATTGCCATTGCCGGGCAAGGGGAGGACTACTGCTGGCCCTGCGGGGCGTGCCGGCAGATGCTCTACGAGTTCGCCCCGGGGCTGCGGGTGCTGGCCGCCCGGGGGGACGGGTCCTATAAGGCGGTCCCCCTGTCGGAGCTGCTGCCATACGGCTTTGGGCCAAAATCGCTGAAAAAGTAATTTTTTCCGGGAATTGGGTGCATAAACGGAGAAAAACTGTAAAAACTACCTCCGGAACCCGATATAAGGAGGTGGTCTGACATGGTTATGGACAAAATTGCCCTGACGCTGCTGATTATCGGCGGCCTGAACTGGGGCAGCGTGGGTCTGTTTCAATTTGACCTGGTGGCCTTTGCCTGCGGCGGTTCCGGCAGCATGATCAGCCGGGTGATCTACACGCTGGTGGGTCTGTCCGCTGTGTGGTGCGTCTCTCTGCTGTTCCGCGACAAAGACCCTGTGGAAGAGCGGCGCTGAGCCCAGGAGCGGCGGCCTGAAACACAAAAACAAAAGCCCGGGGCGCAGGCCCTGGGCTTTTGTTTATTTATTGGAGTGGACACGCCGCTCCTCTTTAAAGACATAGCTGCGCAGCTGCAGCTCATACATGGAGGCCATGTCCACAAAGCGGCAGCCGTAACCCACCACGGGGCGGCTGTAGCGGTCGGGGCGGGTCTCCACCCGGAGCACCTCGGCGGTGAGGGGGATGGTGCCCCCGGCCTCGTGGAAGTAGAAGGAGACCTGGTCGCCGGGCTTGAGCTTCAGGTCGGTGACCAGGTAGACCCCGCCAGCGCTGATGTTGTAGAGGGTGGCGGGGGCCTCCAGGGTGCGGTCGGGCAGTTCCTGGGTGACGGTCACCTTAGCGGTGAGGGAAATTTTAATATCCTCCCGCCTCTGGTTTCGGGACAGGTACTCCAGCACCTGGCACCGGAAGCAGCGGTAGCGGTGGTCGTCGGCCACCAGGGGGGAGGTGAGCAGGCAGCGGCAGGTGACCAGGCCCTCGATGGGGTCGAAGAATGTAATCTGAACGGGCTGAGACGAGTTATGTTTATAATCCCGGGGCAGGGTGACCAGCAGGCTGTCCATGGCGCCGATGCTCACGGAGGCGGGGATGCTCTCCTTGCCGTCAGCGCCGCGGAGCTCGGCCTTTCTGCAGTATAAAAATGGGATCATCGTGACTCCACCTCTCTCCAAACATAAAGACAGGCCGGCAGGCCTGCCCATATTATAATAGAAAAGCAGCCCGAGCGCAACGGTAAAATGGAAAATCCGGTAAAAAAAGCCGCCCTGGGACAGGTCCCGGCCCTGGCGGGCGGGAAGAAAAAATTTCTTGCCCTATATTATGTTTTGGTGGGAATAGTCCGATAGAAACAATACAGAATGTTTTTCGAGATCCGGCATGCGGGCCCCCAAGAGAGGGCTTCAGGAGGTTTTTATATGTTTGTTAGAAGGTCTGAGCGGTTCCCAGCCGCCCCCATTGCCCCGTCCGGCGCCGTCCGTCCGGCGGGAAGCCAGCGGGTCAAGGCGGCGGAGAGCAAGTTTGATCAGATTACCCTGTCCGCCCCTGCGGGACAGCAGGCCGCCCCCACCTTCCGCGACCTGGCAGCCAGCCTGTCCCATCAGGTGCGCACCTTTAACACCACGGGCAAGATCCAGGACCTGCGCCAGCAGGTGTCGGCGGGGGAATACCGCCCGGACGCCCGGGAGACGGCTGCCCGGATGCTGCTGATGACGGAGGGCGAGTAAATGGCAAACTGGCAGGACTATTTAAAGCTGCTCCGCAGCCTGACCAAGACCCTGGAGACCCTGGCCCAGGTGGAGTGGGACAAAAACGCCGCCGCCTCCGCGGGCAATCTGGCCGAGGTGGAGAACTGCATGAAGCGGGAGCAGGTGCTCAGCCTGTCTCTGCGGGGCTATGACCAGAAACGGGACGCCATGCTGTCCGCCCTGAACCTGAAGGGTGTGAGCCTGCGCAATCTGGTGGAGCACAGCCCGAAGGAGTACCGGCTGGAGACAAAAGACGTGGCGGAAAAGCTGCGCCAGCAGTACGAGCTGTTCCAGACGGCCAGTCAGGCAGCCCGAAACACGCTGGAGGTCAACCTGCGGGCCATTGAGCGCATACAGTCGGCGCAGGCCGGAGACTCTGTCCAGGCGGCGGAGGAGCGCAAGACCCGTCAGACGGATTTCCGGGCCTGAGCCCGAGGACAAGATAAAGGAGAACGAACTATGGCTGTCATCGGTACTTTTGGTTCCTTTACCGCCGCGCGGCTGGGAATTTACGCCTCTCAGGCATCCCTGAACGTGACGGGCAACAATATCGCCAACATCAACACAAAGGGATACACCCGCCAGCGGGCCGATCTGGTGTCCCTCCACTCGGCGGGCACCGCCCGCATCGCCAGCGGCTTCAACCTGGACATCGGCTACGGCGTGCTGGTAGACACCGTGTCTCAGCTGCGCGACCCCTACCTGGACATTTTGTACCGGGACGAGCAGGCCAGCGTAGGCTACTATGATGCCCGGGTCAATGGCTTTCAGCAGCTGTCCAACATCCTGGACGAGGTGGGCAAGGGCTCAGAGGGCTTCGGCCTGCTGGAGGGCCAGTTTAACGAGTTTGCAGCCCAGCTGCAAAACTACAACAACCGGGTCAACGATGAGGTGTACGACACCACCGTCCGCACTGCCGCTGAAAACCTGGTCAGCCAGTTCAGAACCTATGCCAAGGCTCTGGAGCGGGTGAAAGAAAACCAGCTGGCGGACCTGAAAGATGATGTGACGACGGTAAACACCATTCTCAACCAGATTCGGGACCTGAACGTCCAGATCCGTCAGGCGGGCCTCCACCACGAGAAGGCCCTGGAGCTGCGGGATAACCGGAACGTGCTCATTGACGAGCTCTCCTCCTACATGAAGATCGAGGTCCAGTACAGCATGGAGCCCATCGACGAGTTTTCCAGCGTGGAGAAGCTGTCCATCACCCTGGCTGATTCGGGTACTCCCCCCACCTATTTAATTAACGGAATCTACGGGGCCCAGCTGTCCATGCCGGAGACGGCCCCGGCCCGGAACCCGGACTATGACCCCAGCCTGCCCACCAGCAACCAGTATATCAGCCGGGACAGCGACCTTGGGGCGAATCCGCCCAAAATCGTATATACCACCCTTGAGCGAGAGGCAATGCGGGATTCCACCGGCGCGCTGGTGACCAATGATGCGGCGGGAGCGGCTATGCTGCAGGACATCGCAAACAAGATGGATCCACCTGTTACCAACCTTCCGGATATCAGTGCTGATTATTACGATCCAGGACTGGTCACCACAGGAAAATATCTGCTCTACGATGCCGATGGAAAAGTGATTGGCCGTACCAACGATCCGGATGACAACTGGAACGGAGGCAGCACCATGGTGGATAACGCCATGAAGGGCTCCGACTCCAACCGTCTGTGGATGCAGATTGAGCCTCTTGTGGATGAGCGGGGCCAGTATATCAAGGACGAGTACGGCAGAGACATTGACGAGGTTGTGGAACTGGGAGACAACGACCTGTTTGGTTCTCTCCAGGCAAAGCGGGAGATGCTCACCGAGGAGGGCGAGTTTGCCAGCGAGGACGACATCAAGTTCGACCCCGAGGCCAACATCAAGCGCGGCATTCCCTACTACCAGCGGGCCTTGGACGCTCTGGCCCGGAAGTTCGCCACCGAGTTCAACAAGGCCAACACCAACCCTGTGGACCCCGACAATCCGGACGACCCCAACCGGGAGCAGGTCTTTGTGGGCTATGAGACGGTTATGGACCTGAAGGGGGTAGAACGCTATAAGATCAAAGATGGCGTCACCTGCGATCTGACCAACGACAATGTGACAAGCTACACAGACCCCAAGAGCGGGGAAACAGTTGATCTGACCGACTGGCTGGACTATAAGGACAGAGTAGACCTGACCGGCGCTCCGGAGGATGTCCAGGCCGCAATCCGGGCGATGCAGAAGGAGCATCTCTCCCCGGACGGGCAGGGCCATGGCTATCCCGTGTATGGCGGCGGCATCCTGTTCAGCGTCAGCGGCGACAGCAACGACACCGTGGACGCCAACGGAATCGGCATCACCGCCTCCAACATCTCCATCTCCAAGAACTGGTCCGTAGGTTCAGTGCGTCTCCTGGCCAGCAAGAACGAGAATATCTGGGAGCACAGCACCGCCGATGAGAACATCTACCACATGATCGGCCTGATGGAGGAGAAGATGGGGTACTCGGCGAACGAAATCAAGGACATTGTGAGCGACGCGGCGGACGGAGACGAGCACTATTTTGAGGGCTCCTTCCAGCAGCGCCTGTCCGACATCAACGTGATTCTCTCCACCGCCCAGAAAATCAGCACCACCAACTACGTCGGCTATGCGGGTATGTCCCTGAGCCTGGACAACCAGCGTCAGAGCGTCTCTGGCGTGGACCTGAACGAAGAGGCCACCAGCATGATGATGTTCCAAAAATCCTACGCTGCCGCCTGCCAGCTGATGACCACCCTGGACTCCATGCTGGATAAGCTGATTAACGGCACGATCTGATAAGGAGGCAACCTGAAATGGGCTTTCGTATTACCACCAATATGATGATGAGCACCTACCGCTATAATCTGATGAACAGCACCAACAAGCTGTCAGACTCGGTGGAAAAGGTGCAGACCAAGCGCAACTTCAACAGCTACGCCGAGGACCCGGCGTCGGCCACCCAGGCCTTCCGCCTGCGCCGGGAGTTCTACCAGACCTACAGCCAGACCTCCAACACCAAGGATGTCTACAACAAGTTCAACACCGCCTGGCAGAACGTCCAGGGAATGCTGGACGACCTGATTAACCCCATGGAGAAGATATCCGCCATCCGGGGCAACAACGACACCACCGGTGAGGCCCGCCGGGCCCTGGCCCAGGTTCTGCGTGAGACCTCCGAGTCCATGATCCAGGGCTTTAACCAGCAGCTGGGCGACCACTTCATCTTCGCCGGCAACGACGGGCTGAACGTCCCCTTCGAGTGGAAGGGGGAGGACCTGTATTACCGGGGCATCAACGTCAACTCCGGCAACGTGAAGAAGCCCACCGCCCCGGAACCTGCCTGGATGACAAGCTGGAAAGGCGATATTGACAATCTGAACGCATATATTGACGCCAACCCCACCGACCCCAATATTGACGCCCTCATAGCCCAGCGGGACAGCGCCCAGTCCTGGTACGACTACTACAATCACGAGGGGGAAAAGCCGGACGACGGCCTGGCCGACGACCACTACCTGGACGCCCTTCTGGGCGGCGATGCCAGCACGGCGACAGGGAAGGATGCCGAGTGGGTCCAGTACTATCTCCACGAAACGAAGGAGCCCCCCATCGCCGAAGAGCCCGGCTGGGCAACCAGCGGCGATCCTGCGGCGGACAAATACGGCGTACCCACCGATATGCCCGTGGTGGGCAGTGACGAGGTGGAGCAGGGCTGGATCAACTACTACAGGGACCAGGGCAATCTGGCCAAGCTGAAAGAGATGTGCGGCGAGGAGATGTACATCGACCTGGGCATGGGCGCGGCGGAGAACGGCCCCAACAACCCTGTCCGGGGCAGCTATTTCAACAGCGCCCTGTCCGGCCTGGACTACACCGGCTTCGGTGTGGACGAGACCGACGAGTTCGGCGACCCCAAGAACATGGCCATCCTCATGCGCCAGCTGGCCGACGTGCTGGACACCTGGGACGAGAATGCCGATCCTCAGGGCTACAACCCGGACCTGGCCAAGAACTCCGCCGCGGGCCTGAGCGCGGACGAGCTGGAGGCCAAGGCCTTCCGCCTGATGGATAAGCTGAAGATAGCCCAGGAGGACCTGACCGCCAAGCATGTGGAGCTGAACGCCCAGTCCGCCTTCCTCAAGACCAACCAGCAGCGGCTGGAGCTGCAATCCACCAACCTGAACTCGGAGATCCTGGACATCGAGCAGGTGGACCTGGCCGACGCCCTCACCGCCCTGTCCTGGGACCAGATGTGCTACAACGCCGCATTAAAGATCGGCACCCAGCTGCTCAGCCAGTCGCTGCTGGACTACATGCGTTAAACACCGCGCCGGGGGACAAAATTGTGTGTAAATTAAGGCAAGGATGCCTTGTTGAAATTAGAAGAAGGGAGCGCGCGTCACACAATGAAACCGTTGATTGAGATTACAACTGTTCCCATTCAGATTGAGATGAAGACCACCAATGCCAAGCTGGAGTATGCCAGGGGCACGGCTGAGATGGAGATCACCCGTGACAACGGGAATCTTCAGATCAAGAGCCGGCCCATCAAGGTGAACATCGACACCTTCGAGGCCCGCAATTCCCTTTCGCCCACCCTGGCCCGCTACCTGGAGCAAAGTGCCCGGAAGGGCCAGCAGGCGGCCTACGAGGCCACCGCCACCTATGCCCGCCAGGGCCAGCTGATGGTGGAGACCAAGCTGGGGGAGGAGCTGGTGACCCAGTTCGCCGGAGAGGCCATGATGAAGGATGTCAAGACCAACGTGGGCATCGACTTTCTGCCCGACCCCGGCCCAGAGATCACCTGGGACCCGGGCGAGATGAACATCCGCTACGAGATGGATAAGCTGGCCATCGACTGGAAGATGAACGAGGGCAGCTTTGAGTTTACCCCCGGCGATATTGAGTTTACCGTGACTCAGCGGCCTGATGTGGTAATCAAATATATTGGGGGCCCCATCTATGTTCCGCCTTCCGCTGATCCCAACTATGAGCCAGTGGATGTGAGAGCGTAAAAAATTCTCCTCCCCACGGGGAGGAGAATTTCTGAACAGGAGGAATTATGCGTCTGAGAACCAAATATTTTGGCGAAATTGAGTGCCATCCGGAGGATATGCTCCATTTTCCCGAGGGGCTGTTTGGCTTTGAGGAGGAGAAGGAGTTCTTCCTGCTGCCCTTTGAGGGCAGCGAGGGGAGCCTGCTCTGCTTTCAGAGCGCGGCCACTCCCGAGCTGGCCTTTGTGGCCATGAACCCGTTTTCCCTGAAGCCGGATTACGCCCCGGTGCTCACCGCCAGAGAGCTGAAGGCCATGGAGGTGGAGCGCAGCGAGGAGCTGTGCTTCTACACGCTGTGCGTGGTGCGCAGCCCGGTGGCGGACAGCACGGTGAATCTGCGCTGCCCCGTGGCTATCAACGAGCACACCCGGCGGGCCGTCCAGGTCATTCTGGAGGAGGGCGGCTACCATATGCATCACCTTCTTTCGGAGTTCGGACGGAAGGAGGAGGGGGCGCCATGCTGATTTTACAGCGGAAAGAGGGAGAATCCCTGCTCATTGGAGACGAGGTGGAGCTCACCGTTCTGGCGGTGGAGGCCGGACGGGTGCGGCTGGCGATTCAGGCCCCCCGCAGCGTCACCATCCTGCGCAGCGAGCTTAAGGTTGCCGCCCAGACCAACCGGGAGGCGGCGGAAGAGGAGGCCTCCCCCCTGGAGCTGCTGGGCGTGTTAAAAGAGAAGAAAGAATAATTATGCAAGGAGCTGTATATTTATTGATATACAGCTCCTGCTTTCCGGCCGGAGGGCGGCACAGGACCAATCTGCAGTGAAAACTGAGGCGCGCACAGGGGAGCTGAAATGGGAATTCCTGAAATTACCATTGCAATTGAAGGGAATATACGATATCTTATATGATGCCGCCGTCAGGCGGGACACTTTGTCCCGCAATGAAAAAATACAGGCGTGATTTTTGGGACCCTTAGTAAAATCCATGAATTTAAATTTGAGCAATGTCTTGCAATGACAGGGGAAATGCGTTATAATTGATTATACTGCGCGGGGCAGGCCAGGTCGTAAAAAGGCTGTGAAAACTTCCCTGCCGCTCTTGCGTTTTCCTGTGAACCGTGGTATGATAGCGTTTACTTACGACTGCCGGCATGGCTTTTTGTACTATTATGCAAAAGGAGGGAGCTCCGTGTCCAATCTGCTCTATACAAACTCCCAGCTGATGCTGGAGCGGGCGATGAACTTTCAGTGGACCAAGCAGGTTACCATCAACGACAATATCGTCAACGCCGAAACCCCGAATTACAAGGCGAAGTATGTCACCTTTGAGGAGGCCCTGGATGCCAGCATCCGCTCCGCCCTGAAAAGCAGGAACGGCCGCCGCATTTCCTCTGTGCGCTCGGCCATCGACCGGGCCCAGCCCATTGTCCATGTGGCCCAGGCGGAGAGCATGCGTATGGACGACAACGGCGTCAACGTGGTGGAGCAGGAGACCGAGGCCACCCGCAACGCCTACCAGATGCAGTATACCATCGACGCGCTTAACAGCAACCTGTCTCTGATCCGCACCCTGGTCCGGGGCCAGTAACCGGACAAACCGTGCCCCGCGGCGGGGCTGAAACGCCCGCTGCCGCTTTGATATAGACGCTGGAGGAAATACATATGGCTTTTGTCACTTCCATTGATGTGATCGGTTCCGGCTTTACCGCCCAGCAGCAGCGGCTGGACATTGTCTCTGAGAACATCGTCAACATGAACACCACCCGCACCGAGAACGGGGAGGGCCCCTACCGCAGAAAGGTGGTGGTCTTTCAGGCGGACAACGGGACCGGGCGGTTTCAGGATGTGCTGGCCCGCACGCGGAACGGCCGGGGCGGCACCCGGGCCGTCGAGCCCAAGGGAGGCGTCCGGGTGGTCGAGATCGCGGAGGACCCCTCGGATTTCAAGCTGAAGTACGACCCCGACGACCCTGATGCCAATGAAGATGGCTACGTGGAGCTGCCCAATGTGGACCTGGTGAAGGAAATTACCGACGGCATGGCCGCCAGTCAGGCGTGGTCCGCCAACGTTACCGCGTTCAATCTTCTGAAGAGCCTGATTTCCAAGGGACTGGAGATCGGCAAGTGAGTTTTATCTAGGTCAGGTTGAATGTTTGTCCAGAGGGCAGGAGGCCCGAGGGCGGAGATTTGGTCTGGCCTGGATTTGCGCTATGGGAACCTGCGTTATCAGGTGATTTTCAGTAATAATTTGGAGGTATTTACCATGGAGTTCACCCCGATTGCCCCGATTCGGCCCCTGTTCGATACCACAGAGGCGCAGCCCGGGCAGAGCGTTGAGAGCACCGGCGCTTCCATGTTTGCCAACGTGTTCCAGTCGGCCATCGACAATGTGCGCCAGACCAATGCCACCCAGGTGGACCTGGAGTATAAGCTGGCCACCGGGCAGATCGACAACCCCGCGGATGTCACGCTGGCCATCAGCAAGGCCGCTACCGCGGCCGAGCTGCTGATGCAGATGAGGAACAAGGTGCTGGACGCCTATAACGAGATTATGCGTATCTCCCTGTAAGAGCTTGTTTAAAATCCCTCGCCAACTGGTGTTTTTCGAGATTTCAAACAGGCGCTAAGAGACCCCGAGTTGAGATAACTGTCCGGAGGGATCCAAGTTGCAGAAGTTTCAGACAAAGCTGAAGGAGCTCTGGGAAAAGGTCAAGGGCTTTTTCAAAAAACTGAATAAGAAGGTCCGTATTCTGCTGGGGGTCTGCCTGGTTGTGGTCCTTGCCCTTATCATCTTTGCCGTTGTGCAGATGAACAAGAAGGAGTACGCCACCCTGTTCACCGGCCTGACCGCCAATGAGACCAGCACGGTCATCAACTTTTTGAACAGCAACGGCGTGACGGACTACCAGATCAAGGGCGACAGCATTCTGGTGCCGGAGGGACGGGAGCAGCTGCTCCAGGCCCAGCTGGTTATGTCCGGCAACCTGAACAACGCCTTCCTGTACTCCTACTACACGGATAACGTGGGCCTCACCTCCACCAGCGCGGAGTTTGATGAGGCCAAGAGAATCTCACTGGTGCAGAAGCTGGAGGCCACCATCGCCCTGTATGACGGCGTGCGGAGCGCCACTGTGGAGATTACTCCGGGCACGGAGCGGATCTATCTGCTCCAGGACAATGTCACCCCCTCCACGGCGGCGGTGACCATCACCCCGGACGGCAACCGGCGGCTGGACGACAACGTGATCAAGGCCATCCGCTACACCGTGAGCCACAGCGTGAAGGAGCTGAACATTGAGAATGTCAGCATCCAGGACATCTACGGCAACCACTACTCCGACAACGACGCCATCTCCCAGTCCAGCCAGGCCACGGCCCTGAAGCTGGAGCACGAGGAGCGGATCAGCAACAACGTCCGACGGGAGATTCTCAACTCCCTGGGCAAGATCTACGGCGAGAACAATGTGAATGTCAGCGTGCTGTGCAACGTGGAGGTGAGCCACAAGATCCGGGACACCACCACCTACAAACAGCCCGATGGCTCGGTGGAGGGAGGCGGCCTGATCAGCAAGGACATCCTCTTCCAGGAGGTCATCCGGGGCGACGGCCAGCCCGTGGGCGGCACGGTGGGCACCACCACCAACTCGGATATCCCCCTCCAGCCCGACCTGAACACCAATCTGAACGGCGATGAGACCTACGCGGGCAACAGCCTGGAGCGGGACCACGAGCTGGACGAGACCAAGGAGCAGGAGGAGATTCTGGAGGGGCGGCTCACCGACCTGCGGGTCATGGTGGACGTCAACCAGAACTGCACCAACGCCGGCGCCCTGTCCATCGACGCCCTGCGGGACAAGGTGGCCACCCTGGCGGGCATCGGGTCGGATGACCCCCTGTCCCGGGTCAACGTGACCATCGCGCCCTTCGACGAGCCCGCCCCCATTCAGCCCCCCGGCGGAATTCTGCTCCAGGGCGGCTGGGTGCTCTACGCCGCCATCGGCGGACTGGTTCTGTTCCTCATCCTGCTGCTGGTCATCATCCTGTTGGCCAGAAGAAGCAAAAAGAAGAAGCTGGCCCAGCAGCAGGCCCTGGAGGAGGAGATGGCCCTGGCTGCGGCGGAGGCCGAGGCGGCCGCCATCCTGGCCGCGGCGCCTCCCACCGGCGGAGCCGATATCATGGAAGTCAATACCGAGAAGAGCATGGAGCTGCGTAAGAGCGTCCGGCAGTTCGCCCAGAACAACCCGGAGATCGCCGCTCAGATGGTGAAGGCCTGGCTGAAGGGAGATGAGAACGGTGGCTGAAGTCGCGAAAGTTGAACTGACTTACCCCCAGAAGGCGGCGGCTGTCATCGTTTCCCTGGGCGCGGATAAGGCCTCCGGCCTGTACCAGTACATGGAGCCGGAGGAGATTGAGGCCCTCACCCTGGAGGTGGCCCGGCTGGGCATGCTGGACTCGGAGCAGACCGAGGCGGTGCTCACCGAGTTCTACCAAAACTGCATGACCAGCAAGGCGGTGACCGAGGGCGGCCTGGAGTATGCCCGCACCGTGCTGGAGAAGGCCTTCGGCAATCAGACCGCCCTGGCCCTGCTGGAGAAGGTGACCAAGTCCCTGAAGAACCGGGAGTTCGCCTTCCTGGACAAGGCGGACGTCAAATCCCTGTACTCCGCCCTCCAGAACGAGCGTCCCCAGACGGTGGCGCTGGTGCTGTCCTACGTGGACCCCGACAAGGCCGCCGGCGTCATCGAGCAGCTGGAGCCCCGCCGCCAGATCAAGGTGGTGGAGGCCATCGCCACCATGGAGAGCGCCTCTCCCACCGCCATC
>JAAWLY010000029.1 GCA_022798155.1 Lawsonibacter sp.
CTTGGGCCTCCGGGAGGACTTGGTTCAGGCGCTGGGGGTGTAAGCAAAGCGGGACGGGCGAAAGCGCCCGCCCCGTTGGTGAACTTATACCTCAACCTGCTCCATGAGGAAGGCCTCGATGACGTCGCCCTCCTTGATGTCCTGGAACTTCTCGAAGGTGATGCCGCACTCGTAGCCGGCGGCCACCTCTTTCACGCTGTCCTTGAACCGCTGGAGGGAGGCAATCGCCCCGTCGTAGATGACGATATTGTCCCGGAGCAGGCGCATCTGGGCGTTGCGCTGCATCTTGCCGTCCAGCACATAGCAGCCGGCTACCATGCCCACGCCGGTGATACGGAACACATTGCGCACCTCGGCCCGGCCCAGGTCCACCTCTTTAAACTTGGGGGCCAGCATACCCTTCATGGCCGCCTCGATCTCATTGATGGCGTCGTAGATGACCCGGTACATCCGCATGTCCACCCCCATACGGGCGGCAAATTCCTTGGCGTTGTTGTCCGGGCGGACGTTGAAGCCCACAATGATGGCCCCGGAGGTGCCGGCCAGCATGGCGTCGCTCTCACTGATGGCGCCCACGGCGCAGTGGATCACCCGCACCCGGACCTCCTCATTGGACAGTTTCTCCAAGGAGGCCTTCACCGCCTCGGCGGAGCCCTGCACGTCGGCCTTGACAATGACGTTGAGGTTCTTCATCTCTCCGGCCTGGATCTGGCTGAACAGGTCCTCCAGGGTGACCTTGCCCACGGAGCTGTTGATGGCAGACTTCTGCTCATGCTTGCGCTGTTCCACCAGCTCACGGGCCATACGCTCGTCGGCTACGGCGTGGAAATCGTCGCCGGCACCGGGCACCTCGCCCATGCCGATGATCTCCACCGGAACGGAGGGGCCGGCCTCGGTGAGTTTTCTCCCCCGGGCGTCGGTCATAGCCCGGACACGGCCCACGGCGGTGCCGGCGATGATCACGTCGCCCTGTTTTAGGGTGCCGTTCTGCACCAGCAGGGTGGCCACCGGGCCCCGGCCCTTGTCCAGCCGGGCCTCAATCACCGCGCCGTGGGCGGTGCGGTTGGGATTGGCCCGCAGCTCCTGGACCTCGGCGGTGAGCACCACCATGTCCAGCAGGTTGTCGATGCCGAGCCCAGTCTTGGCGGAGATGGGGCATACAATGGTCTCGCCGCCCCACTCCTCGGGCACCAGCTCATACTCGGTGAGCTGCTGCATGATCCGGTCGGGGTTGGCCGCCGGCTTATCCATCTTGTTGATGGCCACGATGATGGGGATGCTGGCCGCCTTGGCGTGGTTGATGGACTCCACCGTCTGGGGCATGATGCCGTCGTCGGCAGCCACTACCAGGATGGCGATATCGGTAATCATGGCGCCCCGGGCCCGCATGGCGGTAAAGGCTTCGTGGCCGGGGGTATCCAGGAAGGTGACGGGGTTGCCCTTCACGTCTACTTGATAGGCGCCGATGTGCTGGGTGATGCCACCAGCCTCGCCGGAGACCACGTTGGCGTTGCGGATATAGTCCAGCAGGGAGGTCTTGCCGTGGTCCACATGGCCCATGACCACCGCCACGGGGGCCCGGGTGACCAGGTCCTCCTCCTTGTCCTCGGCGGTGTCGATGAGGCGCTCCTCAATGGTGACAATGACCTCTTTCTCCACCTTGCAGCCCATCTCCTCAGCGATGATAGCGGCGGTGTCGAAGTCGATAATGTCGCTCAAAGAGGCCATAACCCCGTTTTTGATCAGGCACTTGACCACCTCGGCCCCGGTTTTTTTCATCCGGGAGGCCAGCTCGCCCACGCCGATCTCGTCGGGGATAAGCACCTTGGTGGGGGCTTTCTTAGCAATCTCCAGCTGGAGGCGGCGCATCCGGTCCTGCTCCTCCTGGCGGCGCTTGTTGCCGAAGGACTGGCCCTTGCCGCCCTGCTGGCGGCCCCGCTGGTTCTGCTTGGGCAGCTTCTGCTTGCCCCCACGCATGTCTTGCCGGCGCTGGTCGGTAAAGTTCTCCAGCCGCTCGTCGTACTTCTCCAGGTTGACCGCCGGGCCACCCCGGGTGTCCACCACCTTCTTGGCGGGGACGCGGGAGGTGGGCTGCTGAACCGGCTGCTTGACCGGCTGGCTCCCCTGCTGCTGGGGGGCGGGCTTGGCCTGCTGCCCCTGAGATTGGGGGCGCTCCTTTTTCTCCTCCTTGGACTCGGCGGGCTTGGCCTCCTCCTTGGGGGCGGGGGCTTTGGCCCCTGGCTCGTGATATACGTCGGCATAGACCTGCTCGATGGAGTCGATCTGGTTGTTTTGGGTCAGATACTCAAACACAATGGACAGCTCCAGGTCGCTCAAGGGCTGCATGTGATTTTTCGGCGGATGGCCGTACTGGGTCAGAATATCCATGACCTCTTTGGAGGGCAGGACCTTGCCGTTCCGGGCGAAATCCTTGGCCAGTTTATGGACGGGATATTTAATCATCATAGATGGATGCACCTCGTTTCTCAGGGTTTACGGAATGTTCCGGTAAGCCGGCGGCCGGCGGGCCGGCCCTTACCCGGCGGCTGGGAAGGGGCCGGGCCGTCTTTGGAGCGGCGAGCCGCCTTTTGCGGTCTGGGCCTGCCCCGTTGGGACGGTCCCTCCTCCTTTGGCGGCGGGGCCCAGGGCTTGTGCTTGCCCTGGCGCAGGTTTTTCTCGTGCTGCCGCTGTTCCCGCTGGCGCTGGAGCACCCGGTCGGCGCGGGTACGCAGCTGCCGGGCGGCGGGGCCGTATTTGTCCGGGTCACGGGCGGCCAGCTTCTCCACGATGGCGGCGGAGAAACCAGCGTCTGTCAGGGCCAGCATGGCACAGGAGGACCGGCCCAGGAGAAAACCCAGCTGAGCCTTGTCGAAGGGGGTCTCCAGCCAGAGGACATTGCCCGCATCACCGAAGTGGGCGGCACGGCGGCGGGTGTTGGGGGCGGCGTCGGCGGCCAGCAGAACCAGCTTGGCCTGACGGGCCCGGCAGGCGGCCCCCACCGGCTCTTCGCCCACCTCCAGCCTTCCGGCCTTTTTGGCCAGCCCCAGCAGGTGAAGGACAGGATCATTGAGCATCGGATGGCACCTCCTTCATCTGACTCTCCAGCTCCTCCCACACCTCGGGGGGGAGGGGGGCGGAGAAGGCCCGCTCCAGAGCCCGGCTCTTCCGGGCCCGCTTCAGACACTCGCCGTTGGGGCACACATAGGCGCCCCGGCCGGGCAGCTTGCCCTTGAAATCCAGGGACACCGCTCCCTCCGGGGACTTTACTACCCGGATCAGCAACTTTTTCTCTTTCATCTCCCGGCAGCCAACACACTGCCGCATGGGTATTTTCTTGGGCAAGGTCCTCTCTCCTTTTTGAGGTCTTTATTCCTTCACGCTCTCCAGAACGTCCTCATTCT
Source organism: Lawsonibacter sp. (assembly GCA_022798155.1). Classification (GTDB taxonomy): domain Bacteria; phylum Bacillota; class Clostridia; order Oscillospirales; family Oscillospiraceae; genus Lawsonibacter. The sequence goes on from JAAWLY010000029.1 coordinate 3,402, forward strand.
CCTCAACTTCGGCCTCATACTCAGACAAGGCTTCCTCGGCGGCCTCCGCCTCGGCCTGGGCGATCAGGTCCTCAATGGGTTCCAGCGGGGCGGACTCGGGCTTGATGTCGATCTTATAGCCGGTGAGCTTGGCGGCCAGACGGGCATTCTGGCCCTCCTTGCCGATGGCCAGGGACAGCTGGTCGTCAGGGACCACCACACGGCAGCTCTTGGCGTCCGGCCGGGAGGGCAGCTCCTCCACGCTGACCACATCGGCGGGGGAGAGGGCGGCGGCAATATACTCCGCCGGGTCCTCAGACCACTTGATAATGTCAATCTTTTCTCCCTTCAGCTCTTCCACGATGGTGTTTACCCGCTGGCCTCGGGGGCCCACGCAGGCGCCGATGGGGTCTACGTTAGGCTGGTCGGACCACACGGCCAGCTTGGTGCGGGAGCCAGCCTCCCGGGCCACCGAGCGGATCTCCACGGTGCCGTCGTAGACCTCGGGCACCTCCAGCTCAAACAGCCGCTTGACCAGGCCTGGGTGGGTGCGGGAGATGAGCACCTGGGGGCCCTTTGTGGCCTTGCGGACCTCGACCACATAGACCTTCAGCCGCTGGCCCTCCACATAGCGCTCCCCCTTCACCTGCTCGCTGGAACCCAGATAGGCGTCGGTAAACTGGTCGCCGGCGTGCAGCCGCAGGGAGACCGAACCGTTCCGGGGGTCGATGCGGGTGATTACTCCAGTGAGCAGTTCATGCTCCTTGGTAGAGAATTCGTCGTAAATCATCCCCTGTTCCGCCTCGCGGATGCCCTGAATAATCACCTGCCGGGCGGTCTGGGCGGCAATGCGGCCAAAGGACCGGGTTTTAATCTCCATGCGCACCGTGTCGCCCAGCTCCGCCTGAGGCAGGGAGCGGCGGGCCTCATCCAGGCTGATCTCCATGGCGGGGTTATCGACTGCCTCCACGATCTCCTTCTTTAAAAACAGCCGGACGGTGCCGGCCTCCTCGTTGGCCTCAATGACCAGGTTGTCGCCCACCCCCTCGTGGTCCCGGCGGTAGGCGGACAGCAGGGCCTGGGTTACCTTCTCCATCATGTAGCCCGGCTTGATGCCCTTCTCCTGTTCAATCTGGTGGATAGCCTCGAAAAACTCCTTGCCGTCCATCTCGTTTGTATTAACTTTTTTCTTTACCACTCTCTTAGCCACGGTGCTTTTCCTCCTAAAGTTAAACCCGCAGGTACAGCCGTACCAGGGCGATCTCTTGCTTGGTAAAAACGGCCTTTTGACCGCCGATGTCCAAGGTAACGGTTCCGTCCTCATAGGCGGACAGCCGTCCCACAAACTCCTTGCGGCCCTCCTTGGGGCGGTAGAGCTTGACCTCCACCTCCGCGCCCAGGAATCGGGCGAAGTGCTCCGGCTTTTTCAGTGCCCGGTCCGCCCCGGCGGAGGACACCTCAAAGGTGTAGCTGCCCTCAATGGGGTCGGCCTGGTCCAGCAGGTCAGACAGGGGGCGGGAGACTGCCTCGCAGTCGTCGATGGACACGCCGCCCTCCTTGTCGATATAGACCCGGAGAAACCAAGTCCCCGCTTCCTTTACATATTCCACGTCCCACAAGGAACACTCCGCCTCCTCCACTACGGGGAGGGCCAGGGCGGTTACGGCGTCGGTCACCTTTGCCATGTTGACACATCCTTCTTTGCTGTCATGCCTCGCCTGCTCGCGACGGCTCGGCGCTTCTTTCCAATCAAAAAGAGCGGAGCCGCGACCCCACTCTTACCAATACTACCATCATTCTATTCATACTATACCACAGCTCATAGGAAATTGCAAGGGCAAATGCCGAAGTTTTTTCCAAAAAAGACAGAGACCGTCCAGGCTTTTTCCGCGAAAGACGGTGAAAAAAACCAGTTTGCCCGTTCATTTCCGGAGTGAGGTCCAAAAAACGGCGCATACTATACCCCGGATGGAACCTCCATGCAAAAAAGAGCGGGAGGATACAGCGATGAAAAAGCAAATTTTTGCATTGGCCCTGGCGCTGGCCCTGGTGGGCTCGCTGGCGGCCTGCAGCAATCGGGACCCCAACACCAATAACGGCAATAACTCCAACAACGGCAGCGGCGTCACCTCCGGGAACAACGGGACCAACAGCTCTGGGGCCGCTTCCGGGACTACGGGCGGCTCCGCCTCCGGCACTCCCGGCACGGTAAGCCGGCGCTATGGCGGCGAGACCATCTATAATGGCAGCAGTTATTTTGACGACGGCCGCTACACCGCCGGCTCCAACGGCCAGGTTTACGACAGGGACGACAATACCGTCTCCCGGGACCTGACCCGGGACGCCCGGGATATCGTCCGGGATGCCGGCGACGCCATCGGCGACATCGGCCGGGGCATCGGCGACGTCATCACTGGCAATGACACCTACTCCGGCACCCCCAGCTGGGAGCCTGACTCCAGCGCGCGCTATTAATCAAAACGGGACGGGCAAACGCCCGCCCCGTTCTTCTTACTTCTTTTTCTTCGGCTTCGCCCAGCCCTTCTTCCGGATAGGACGGGACGGGACGTCCTTTTTCTTTTGAACCGCCTTTTGTACCGGCGGCAAACCCCTGTCCGGTCTGACCAGACAGTGCTTACCGTAGCCGATCAGGTCCTCACGTCCGGTTTTGCGGAGGGCCTCCAGCACCAGCTTCCGGTTCTGAGGTTTTCTCCACTGCATCAGCGCCCGCTGGAGGGCCTTGTCGTGGGGGGATTTGGGGACAAACACCGGCTTCATGGTCCGGGGGTCCAGGCCGGTGTACCACATACAGGTAGCCAGCGTCCCCGGAGTGGGGTAGAAGTCCTGAACCTGCTCGGGCATGTGGCCCTGCTTGTTCAGCCACTCCGCCAGCTGCACCGCGTCCCCCAGGGTACAGCCCGGGTGGGAGGAGATGAGATAGGGCACCAGGTACTGCTCCTTGCCGTAGCGGCGGTTGAGCTTGAAGTACTTCTCCCGGAACTTCTCATAGACCTCAATATGGGGCTTGCCCATGTAGTCCAGGGTGTGGGCCACGCAGTGCTCCGGAGCTACTTTGAGCTGACCGGAGATGTGGTGCTGGACCAGGTCGGTGAAGAACTCCCCGCTGGGGTCCTTCATCAGGTAGTCAAAGCGGATGCCTGAGCGGATAAACACCTTTTTTACCTTGGGAATGGCCCGCAGCTTGCGCAGGAGCATCATGTAGTCGGTGTGGTCGGCGTCCAGGTTGGGGCAGGGCTCCGGAGCCAGACAGGAGCGGCCGCGGCACATGCCGCTTTTCAGCTGCTTTTGGCAGGAGGGCCGGCGGAAGGTGGCCGACGGTCCGCCCACATCGTGGATGTAGCCTTTAAAGCCGGGGTGCTCTGTGAGGGCTTTCACCTCCCGGATGACGCTGTCGTGGCTGCGGCAGGAAATTGTCCGCCCCTGGTGGAAGGCCAGGGAGCAGAAATTGCATGCCCCGAAGCACCCCCGGTTGTGGGTGACGGAGAAGCGCACCTCCTCGATGGCGGGGACGCCTCCCGTGCTGTCATACATAGGGTGGGGCTCCCGGACGTAGGGCAGCTCGGCCACCCGGTCCAGCTCCGCCGTGGTCAGGGGAAAGGCCGGCGGATTGACGATAAGGAACCGGTCGCCGTGTTTCTGGATGATGGCCTTACCGGACACCGCGTCGTGCTCCTGATACTCCACCATGTTGGCCCGGGCGTAGGCCTCTTTGGAGGCGGACACCTCTTCAAAGGAGGGCACCTCCACCCTGGGGTAGGCGCACAGACCGGGGTACTTCCCAACCACACAGGTGCCCCGCACATCGGTGATCTCTCCCACCGGCGTCCCGGAGGCCAGCCGGGCGGCAATCTCCAGGGTGGCCGTCTCCCCCATGCCGTAGGTGAGGATGTCCGCCTGGGCGTCGAAGAGGACGGAGCGGCGCACCTTGTCCTCCCAGTAGTCGTAGTGGGCAAAGCGGCGGAGGCTGGCCTCCAGCCCGCCTATAATAACAGGGATATCAGAAAAAGCCTCCCGGACCCGGTTGGAGTAGACCACTACCGCGTGATCCGGGCGCAGGCCGGCTTTTCGACCGGGGGAGTAGGCGTCGTCGTGGCGGCGCTTTCTGGCGGCGGTGTAGTGGGCCACCATGGAGTCGATATTCCCCGCCCCGACGAGCACCCCCAGCCGGGGCCGCCCCAGGGCCTGGAAGGCCTCTGCGCTTTTCCAGTCCGGCTGGGCCAGGACGGCCACCCGGTAGCCCTCCGCCTCCAGCAGTCGGCCGATGATGGCCGGGCCGAAGGAGGGGTGATCCACATAGGCGTCCCCGGTGATGAGCAGAAAGTCGTAATAATCCCACCCCCGGCGGGCCATGTCTTCCCGGCTGACGGGGAGGAATCTGTCGCGGTCAAAGGACATATCGCTTCCTCCTGTCTTACCGCTCATACCCAATGTATTTCTCCAACAGGTCCCCCTCCGGGCCCTCCCCGATCTTTTTGAAGCCGTACTTTAGGAAAAACCGCCGGATCCCCTCGTTGTCTGGTGAGCAGTGAAGGCACAGCCGATCCCGGCCAGCGCCGCGGTATCGGGACACCGCCTCGCCGATGAGCTGGATGCCCAGCCCCCGTCCCCGGTGCTCCGGCAAAACATAGCACAGGGAGATGTACCCGGCCTCAGTGGAGCGCTCCGGCTCCAGCCAGAGCAGGCCCGCATGGCGATCCCCGGCGAAGGCCAGGATTCCCTTTCCCTGCTCCGGAAGCGCCTCCCCCAGAACGGCGGCACAGCTTCCCCGATCTCCGCAATCATACCATAGGTTTACGTCCGCCGCCGCCTTCTTGTCCTTCCGCCACCAGGCCTGGCGGGCCAGGGTGGAGATGTCCTCCGGCAGGTGGGAGTTGTCCATCTCAAACTGGATTTCAAACGTATCCCCATCCCAGGTGAGGCAGGACACCGCCGTGTTGTCCCCGTGGGGCATACTGTGCCACTCCTCCGGCGGGACGTTTTTCACCTTCCCCAAAAATTGCCGCAGGGCCATGCCGTGGCTGAACAGGGCGATGGTCTGGTTGGGGTGCTCCTCCACCAGACGGCGCACAGTATCATACACCCGGTCCCCCAGCTGGAAGAAGCTCTCTGCGTTTTCCACCTCCCAGGCCGGGTCGGTGCGGTTAAACAGGTCCATCTGGTGGGGGTTCGTATGGCGCACCGAGCCAAAGGTCCGGTCCTCCCACTCCCCCAGGCTCAGCTCCCGCAGGCCGGGGTCGGTATGTAATTCCAGCCCCTTGGGCACATAGACCGCCCGGGCGGTGGTCATAGTCCGGAACAGGTCGCTGGAGTACACCGCGTCCACAGGGATGTCCCGGAACCGCTCCTCCAGAGCGGCGATCTGCCGGTAGCCGTTTTCGGTGATCAGGGAGTCGTACCAGCCGTGGATCCGGCGGTACAGATTGCCCTCCGCCTCGGCGTGGCGGACAAGATAGATGGTGGTCATATCAGAACTCCTCACTTCTCCCAGGGGGGCTTTTTGCCGGGCTGGGAACGGGTTGGCTTGGGCGGCTCAGGCGGGAAGGCGGAAACGTCGATTTCCGGCTGTTCCTGGGAGAGAAAGCGGGTATCGAAAAATTTGACCTGGCCGCAGCGCTCACAGTGGAAAGCGGTCATGGCGGGGGCAAAGCGTTCAAACAAGCCCTCCAGCTTCTGAAAGGAATATTTGCCCATCACCTTCATCTCTTGACCGCAGCAGAGCAAATTCTCCCTTTGGAGGGCACGGCGCTGGGCATTTTGGGCCTCCTTGGCCTCCTCCTCGTTCAGGAAGCGCTGGATGCCCTCCACGTCCTCCGCCCGGCCGCTCTCCAGTGCCAGACGGGCCCTCTGGATGGGTGGAGCATTGCGGTAGCGCTCCCAGCAGGTTTTACAGACCGTCTCGAGCTTATAGCCGCACGGCAGCGCCTCGTCCTCCCAGCGCTTGATCTCCCCGCCGCAGAACACGCAGATTTTTGACATGGTCCGGCCCCCTTTCTGTTACACAATGGTCACAAACTGCTTGATATCCTCCCGCATGGCGATGGCGGCGTCACGGGCGGCCTGGGCGAAGTCCAGGCCGTCCTTTCCTGTCTTCTTCCAGGCGCACATGATGCCCCGGGAGGAGTTGACGATGGCCCCGTGGCCGTACTTGTCGAAGGCGTAGTGGACGTCCTCGGCGGTGCCGCCCTGAGCGCCGTAGCCGGGGACCAGGAAGAAGGTGTGCTCCAGCCGCTTGCGCAGGGCCCGGATGTCGGAGGGGTAGGTGGCCCCCACCACCGCCCCGGCCATGTTGTAGCCGTACTTGCCCTCGGTGCCGGCGGCCACCCGCTCGTTCAGGTCGCCCACCACCTCATACACCTGGCGGTCGCCGGCCACGATGTCCTGGAGCTCGCCGGAGCCGGGGTTGGAGGTCTTTACCAGCACAAAGATGCACTTATCCTCCGACATGGCGGCGTCCAGGAAGGGCTTGATGGAGTCGGAGCCCATGTAGCCGCTGATGGTGATGCAGTCGGGGTCGAAGGATTTGAACACCTGGCCCTCAATCTTGGCCCCGGTGAGCCAACCCTCGGAGTAGGCGGCGGCGGTGGTGCCGATGTCCCCCCGCTTGATGTCGGCGATGACATAGAGCCCCTTGCTCTTGGCGTAGCGGATGGTGCGCTCCAGCATCTGCATCCCCCGCCAGCCCATGTTCTCATAGTAGGCGGTCTGGGGCTTGACTGAGGGGACTATGTCGCACAGCGCGTCGATCAGACCCGCGTTAAACTGCCAGATGGCCTCCACGGCCCCCTCCAGTCCCACGCCGTACTGCTCATAAGCGGCCTTGCGGATGTGCTCGGGCACATAATCAATGCGGGCGTCCAGCCCGGCGACGGTGGGGTTTTTCATGGCGCGGATCTTGTCCTGCAAAACATCCATTGACATACTTTTTAAATTCCTCTCTATATTAATCTTTACTTACGCGCTGCTTCTCTGGTAACTGCGCCGGAGTTCTGGCGGCCGGCTCAGCCGTCTTGATAGATAACCTGGCCCTTGACGATGGTATACTTTACCCGGCCCTTCAGCTTCCAGCCTGCGAAGGGGGTGCTGTGGGCCTTGGAGGCAAACTGCTCCGGGTCCACCGTCCACTCCTCGTCGGGATCGAATACGATCAGGTCGGCCACCGCGCCCAGGGACATGTGCCCCCGGGGGATATGGAGGATGTCTGCGGGGTTGGTGGACATACGGCGGATGATGGCGGGCAGGCTCATCTTTTTGGTGTGGTAGAGCTGGGTGAGGGTGAGGGCCAGGCTGGTCTCCAGCCCGACGATGCCGCTGGGGGCCCGGCTGAGGGGGCGGGACTTCTCCTCGGCGGAGTGGGGGGCGTGGTCGGTGGCGATGGCGTCGATGGTTCCATCCTTCAGTCCGGCGATGATGGCGTGGACATCCTTCAGGGTGCGCAGGGGGGGATTGACCCGGGCCAGCGCCCCTTGCTTGAGCACCTCGTCCTCAGTGAGGGTGAAGTAGTGGGGGCAGGTCTCGCAGGTGATGGGCACCCCTTTTTTCTTCATTTTCCGGATGATATCTACGCTCCGGGCGGTGGTCACATGGCAGATGTGGACCTTGGAGCCCGTCTCCTCGGCCAGCATGGCATCCCGCATGACCATAATTTCCTCGGCGATGGCGGGCCGGCCCTCCAGCCAGAGCTGGCGGGAGACGCTACCCTCGTTCACCGCCCGGCCGGCCACCATGGAGGTGTCCTCACAGTGGCACAGAATGGGCATATCCAACCGGTTGGCCAGGATCAGGGCATCCCGCATCAGGTTGGCGTTGTCCACAGTGTTGCCGTCATCAGACAGGGCGATAGCCCCCGCCTTCTGGAGGGCCTCGGCGTCGGTGGGTTCCTCGCCCTGCAGGCCCTTGGACAGGGCGGCGATGGGGTAGACCCCTACGCCGTTGGCCTGCCTGGCCCGGTCCAGGACATATTTTACCTGTTCCGGCTGGTCCACCGCCGGGCTGGTGTTAGCCATGCAGGCCACTGAGGTGACGCCGCCCCGGGCGGCGGCGGCGCAGCCGGTGAGAATATCCTCCTTATAGGTTAGTCCGGGGTCCCGGAAGTGGACGTGCATGTCCACCAGTCCTGGGGACACCATCAGGCCGGAGGCGTCGATGACCTGGTCGGTCTGAACGCTCACCAGGCCGCGCTCCATCAGGCTGATCCGGCCCTGTTCAGCCAGAATGTCCTGGAGCAGGATTGTCCCCGTTACCGGATGGACCACCCGGCCGTTTTTAATCAAGAGCTTCATAGGCTTCCTCCTGAAAGTCGTGTGGTTGGGTTTGAACAGCGGTGAGTATGTGAGCGCACAATACCCTAACTTTAAATTATAACGTAAGATACAGGATTTAGCAATGTGTTTTTTGAATTTTCAGGAGATACTATCGTCAACGGAGAAAACGCAAATTCTCCGGAGAAAAGGAGGGAAAACAATGCACGGAAACTCCTACAGCTGTCATGGCTGCGGTTCTTTTCTCATGGGCGCGGCCACCGGCATGGCTGCCGGCGCCATTTTGGGCGCTACCATGGCCCCATCCAGCCGGCAGATCAAGCGGACCGCTCACAAGGCCGCCCGCCGGGTCAACGAAGCCATCGACCACCTGGCCGACGCCATGGACATGTAACCGCAGTAAGGCCCCCGGCGAAAGCCGGGGGCCTTTTCTCAATACAGCTTGTCCAGCATATCCACAATATCCCCAATGACCCCGTCGTTGCAGTTGCACAGTATCCGGGCGCCCCAGTCTTTCACCTCACGGGCGCAGTTGGCGGGGGCGAAGGGGATGGCGGACAGCTCCAGCATGGGGATGTCGTTCTGGTTGTCTCCCACACAGTAGATGTGTTCCGGGGCGATGCTCAGCAGTCGGGCCACCCGGGCTACCCCGCCCCCCTTGCTGCTGCCCTTCCGGGTCAGCTCCAGATAGCGGGGGTTGGAAAAGATGGCCTCGTACTTGTCCCCAAACCGCTCCAGCATCCAGGTCTGCACGGGCAGAAGCACCTCCCGTTCCTGGTGGAAGATGCCTTTCACCCAGGGGGTGGGCATGTCTGGAATGGGGCAGCGGGTATAGTCGCAGTTTACCTTTTTCAGATGGGCAAAAGTGATTTCGTTGGGGTTGCAGACGTAGATGTCCTCCCCGTAGTAGACCTCCAGAGACAGGGAGGGGAAACGCTCCATCACCTCCGCCAGGTCGGAGGGGGCGGAATCTGGCAGACAGGTCTGTTCCAGCATTTTGTCCGCTTGAAAGTCGTAGATGGCCGCCCCGTTGGACAGCACCGCCGGGGCGTTCATGGGCACCAGATGGGCAAAGGGGGCGAAGGTGCGGTGGGCTCGGCCGGTGGAGATGGAGAACCGTCCCCCCTCCCCGATGAAGTATCTCAGAGCCTCCAGGTTGCGTTCCGGGATGCGCAGGTCCAGGCCGTACAGCGTGTCGTCAAAGTCGCTGGCCAGCAGCAGACCGTCAAATTTTCCCATGGAATCTCCTTTCGCCCCAAGGGGGACTTACTTTAAATCCTCGCCCAGATAGTACTTCTTCATCGCTCCCGACGCCAAGGCAAAAACGGCAAGGCAGAGGATCAGGTCAATGCCCAAGAAACTGCCATTGTAGGCGGCGGAGTAGAGATAGGGATTGTCAAACACGGTCCCCAGCAGCTCTGTGGGCGCCAAAATGCGATAGATGGTAATTCCGCTGGCAAAGTGGACCAGAAAGCGGCCAAAGACGCCGGCCACACTGCCCCAATAGATGCCGCCGGACTTGCCCTTGGCCAACCCCGCCAGGCCCACCGGAATGGGGGCGACGATGTAGTCCAGCAGAATGGACAGCCAGCCGTAGCCCACGGTGGGCTGGAAAAAGGGCTGGAGCACGCCAAAGGCGGCGCAGGCTATCAGGCCAGGTCCCACACCCCAGCGTACACTGAACAAAAGCAGAGGCAGCATCTCCAGAGAGACAGAGCCGCCGTTGGGCAGCTCATAGGGCTTGATTAGCCCCAGTACCAGCGCCAGGGCAATGAGGATGCCCGCCTCGGCAACCATACGGGTAGTTTTCTTTTTTGTCACAGTCGTTTCCTCCCAATGTAAAAATACCGCATTACATCCGGACGGGTGTAGTGCGGTTTAAGAGGAGACGGCGACAAAATCTCTCTTCCACTTCCTACGCCGGCATTACCCGGATCAGGTATTAGGGTCAGCGGACAGCTTTGTTTGTCTCGCGTCTCAGCCGGGAACTAAGCTCCCAGCGCCCCTGTGTTCGATTGTACTGCGGTTACTTCTATATTGTAGGGAATCCCAGGGGATTTGTCAAGGGCGGATGTCCCATAAACGGGGAGAGGGCCATGCGTTTCCCGGAAAACGCCCCTGGAAATTCGGAAGCTGCCGTGATATAATCGACAGACCAACCGAAAAGGAGGATTGCTATGTCCTGTAAAGAGGAATTTATTGAGATTTTCAAGGCCAACATCACCCGGGAGGGGGCCGACAAACTGCTGGACTACCTGGAGCACAAGAGCGACTTTTTCACCGCCCCCGCCTCCGCCCGGTATCACGGGGCCTATGAGGGCGGGCTGTGTGAGCACAGCCTGAACGTGTATCACTGTCTGGTGGACTATCTCCAGCGGGAGCGGGTACAGGAGCTGTACGGCCTGGACTACAGCGATGAATCGGTCGCTGTTGTGGCATTGTGCCACGATTTCTGCAAAATCGGCTGCTACAAGAAAGGGTTCCGCAACGTGAAGGACGACGCTACCGGCCAGTGGTCCAAGGTGCCCTCCTACACCTTCGACGACCCCCTGCCCTACGGCCACGGGGAAAAGAGCGTGTACATCGTCAACGGCTTTATCCGCCTGACCCGGGAGGAGGCCATGGCCATCCGCTGGCACATGGGCTTCTCCGGCCCGGAGGACAACCGCACCGTGGGCCAGGCCCTGCGGATGTATCCCCTGGCCTTCGCCCTGGCCACTGCCGACTCAGAGGCGTCCTATTTTCTGGAAAATGAAGAATAGAGAAAAGCCCCCTTATGACAAGGGGGCCTTTTTATGCTCAAATGCGGGCCAGCCGGCGCTCCGGAATGAAGGGACGCAAAACAGGCACCTTGGGCAGGGCGGTGAGCAGCAGCTGCCCCAGAATCACGCAGGCGATCAGCTCACCCACCCCCACGGTGAAAGCATTGAGGGCATAGGCGGCCAGAAAGCCAGGGCCGAAGCCTACCAGATACCAGGCGATCTCCGCGCCTACGATAATCATATTGCACAGCACAGGGGGCAGGGGCGCCAACCAGCGGTTGGGCACGCGCTGCGTAATAAGACAGGCAATCAACGTTGCCGCAGTGCCAAACACAAGATCCAGCGAGTAGGGAGAAAACAGATTGACGATAAAGCACCCTACAACCAGTCCCGGCGTGGCGGCTGGGAACAGGAAGGGAAGTACCGTCATGGCTTCGGCCACCCGCAGCTGGATGCCGGCGTAGGGAGGCAGGGGGATTGCAAAGGTAAGTACGGCGTACACCGCTGCGATGCAAGCGGCCAGGGTCAGGTCTCGGGTTGTAAATTTGCGCATAAAAAAACCTCCATTTTTTGTTTAGAGAACGGCGGAACCGCCGAACGAACATGTCACGCCTCGCCTGTTCGCGACGCTCGCCTTCCCTTCGATTCGGAACACAAACAGAAATGCTCCGCATTTCTTGGTTTGCATTCCTCACTCCGGTCCAGGCTCGCTGCGCACAACGGCTCGGACGCTTCCACGCTTGGACGAGATGGTACAAACTCGTCAGCAATATTGTAGCACAACGGGGACGGTTTGTCCAGCCTTGCACTCTCACCGGGAAGGGCGTAAAATGTAAGAAATCCGTAAGAGATACCCCGCTTGTTTTGTAAGAAATTTTTGTTATGCTATCCCCAGCGAACGAGGAAGGAGCGACCCTGATGAACGAGACGATTTTGGTGGTGGACGACGACCGGGAGATTGTGGGGGCCATTGCCGCTGCACTGGAGAAGGAGGGCTACCGGGTGCTCCGGGCCTACGACGGCATGGAGGCCCTGGACATGGCGGTGGACCCCGAGCTGCGGCTGATCCTCATGGATGTGATGATGCCGAAGCTGGACGGGCTGTCCGCCGTGCTGCGCATCCGGGAACGGCGGAATCTGCCGGTAATCGTGCTGTCGGCCAAGAGCGAGGAGAGCGACAAGGTGCTGGGCCTCAGCATGGGGGCGGACGACTATGTGACCAAGCCCTTCAGCATGCAGGAGCTGGCCGCCCGAGTGCGCAGCCAGCTGCGGCGGTACACCCGTCTGGGGGACGTGAACGCCGCCCCGGATGGGACCATCGTCAACGGCCGGCTGGCCTACGACCCCGCCGCCCGGGAGCTGTCCGCCGACGGCGAGGCCGTTAAGCTGACCAACATTGAGACGGGCATTGTGGACCTGCTCATGCGCAACCTGGGTCGGGTGTTCCCCGCCGAGGAGATTTACCGCCGGGTGTGGGGGGAGGAGGCCTTCTCCTCCGAGGGCACGGTGATGGTGCATATCCGGCGCATCCGGGAGAAAATTGAGCTCAATCCTCGTGAGCCAGACTATTTAAAGGTGGTGTGGGGCATT
>JAAWLY010000030.1 GCA_022798155.1 Lawsonibacter sp.
TGCAGGTCATGACCCTGCTCCAGCAGACGGTTCTCTATCACACCGCCCACAGCTATGGCGGCGATGACTGGCAGATCCTTTTAGGGGCCGCACTGAGCGTACAGTCCTTCACCATGATCCCCCTGTGGGGCGCCAGCCAGGGCTTTCAGCCTGCCGCCGGGACGAACTACGGGGCGAAACAGTATGACCGGGTCAGGCAGATCACCAAAACCTTTCTTGCCGGCGTTACAATTTTGAGCCTGATTTTCTATATCCCCATCCAGCTTGGCGCGGAGACGGTGCTGTCCTGGTTTATCAAAGAGAGCAGGATCGTGGGCATGGGCGTGACGGACTTCCGCGTCCTGTTCAGCACCTACATCTTCCTGGGCCTTGTGCTGATGGCCATCACGCTGATGCAGGCTCTGGGCAAGGCGTCCAAGGCCAGCGTGCTGGTACTGCTGCGGCAGATCGTGCTGTTTGTCCCTCTGGTCCTTCTGGTCCCCAGGCTGGGCGGGCTGGGCATCAGCGGGGTGTTCCTCGCTCCGGCGTTGACGGATTTGATCGTATTGGTCATCGCAATCCTTATGCTTGGGGCAGAGTTCAGAACTTTATCAAGGCTGAGCGGCAGGTAACACAAGGGGGAAACGTGATGGATATACCGGGACTTGCCGCTATGCCTGACGCGGTTATCGAGGGGGCCCACTGCGCGATTTATCCGTTCCGCAACGAGAGCGGCGAGGGGACCATCACCATCTACGAGGTGTTTCCCGGCGTCTGCCTTGCCTACAACGACTTTCACATGCGGTACTACGACTCGGCGTTTCACCCCGGACAGGACCTGCTGTGCATCGACCACTGCCGGGAAGGGCGGCTGGAGTACCCGGTGAAGGGGGACGCCTACTCCTACGTGGAGGCCGGGGACCTGAAGCTGGACCGGAGGCTGACTCATACGGGCCATTTTGAGTTCCCCCTGTCCCACTACCACGGCGCCATGGTCTCCTTCGACCTGGATACCGCCTGCAAATCTCTGCCCCAAGAGATGCGGGACTTCCCGGTAAATCTGCGGTCCCTGCGGGAGAAATACTGCAAGGACATTGACCCTGCCGTCATTCACGCGGCCCCCAGTATCGAGCACATCTTCGGGGAGCTGTACGCTGTGCCGGAGAAAATCAAGCTGCACTACTTCAAGGTGAAGGTTCTGGAGCTGCTGTTATACCTGGACGCGCTGGAGCTGCCGGAGAATCGGGAGGAAAAGCCCTACTTTTACAAATCCCAGGTGGAAAAGGTCAAGGCGATCCAGGCATTTCTGGCAGCTCATATGGACGAAAGCCACACTCAACAGGCCATGGCCGCCCGGTTTGATATCCCCCTGACCACCATGAAGCGCTGCTTCAAATCCGTGTTCGGCGCTTCTATGGGGGACTGGCTGACCCAGTACCGGATGAATCAGGCGGCGGTGTTGCTGCGGACATCAAAGAACCTCAGCGTGGTGGAGATCGCCGGACGGGTGGGGTACGACAGCCCCAGCAAATTTGCCATCGTGTTCCGGAAGGTTATGGGGATGTCCCCAACGGAATACCGGCGCAGGTGAACTTGTTGTCCAAACGGGACTGTTTGGTCTATGCGGGGCAGATAGTTATCGCTGCCCCCTTAAAATACGGGCGGTACCAGTCAGTACCGTCCATATTTCTTTGAAGGGAGTGGTTTGCTTGCCACGATTTCATTATGAGCCTGCCCTCTGGTAATTCCGGCACAAAAATCGCCTGCGGCGTGATCCGAAAGGCGATGGAATCCTGCACACAATAACAAAAAGGTTTTCTGGATGTTTTTCGTCCTATTGGGAGTCTATCTTTTTCTCTCCCTCTCCGCCATAAATCTACATTTTTTCCTGGGCGTTTTCTTGCGTTTTATCGCTGGCGCTGACGTCATCACGGACTCCTTCATCCGCAGGTGGATAGGCTTTTCGTGTCCGGGCTGGACGGATAGTACCAGCCTGCAAGCAAGGAATTTGCGCGCTCCTCTCTTACCCCTGCCCTCGGTATGGTGCAAACCGTAACTTCTGCCGGTGGTGGGACAATCAGATTTGTGCAAAATGGCGCTTGACTTCTTTAAACTATTACACTACTATGATAAAGCATAAAGCAAAAGCGCTGTGCTGCCAGCTGTGGAGCACAGGGGGAGGAAGAATATGGGACCACTGCAGAGTGAACAGGCGGTGCAGCAGCTGCGGGAGCTGTACCGCCGTTACGGATACATCCAGTATAAGATGAGCAAATTTGAACCTTATGATCTCTATGCGCACAACAAGAGCTTTTTGGTCAGCGAGGACATTCTTACCTTTACCGATGCCGACGGGCGGCTGATGGCATTAAAGCCGGACGTGACCCTGTCCATTGTAAAAAACGCCAAGGAGGGCGAGGGCCTGCAGAAGGTATATTATAGCGAGAACGTCTACCGCACCTCGCCCATGACCCGGAGCTTCCGGGAGATTATGCAGACCGGCCTGGAGTGCGTGGGAGAGATTGACCTGGTGGCCACCGGCGAGGTGCTGACCCTGGCGGCCCGGAGCCTGGAGCTGGTCAGCGACGACTATCTGCTGGACCTGAGCCACCTGGGTTTTGTGGCCGGGCTGCTGGATGCCGCCGGGGTGCCGGAGGAGTACCGGAGCGGGCTGCTGAAGCTGATGGGGGAGAAAAATGTCTCCGCCCTGAGGGGGCTGTGCCGGGAGCTGGGCCTGGACCCGGAGGGGTCGGAGGACCTGTGCCAGCTGGCCACCCTCTATGGACCGCCCGGGGAGCTGCTGCCCGCCCTGCGGGAGATGGTCCGGGGGGAGCGGATGGAGACCTCCCTGAAAGAGCTGGAGGCGCTCTGCGCTCTGGTGCCGGACAAGGGCCTGCGGCTGGATTTTTCCGTTGTAAACGACATGGACTACTACAACGGCGTCATCTTCCGGGGCTATCTGCCCGGTCTGCCCAGCGGGGTGCTGTCCGGCGGGCGGTATGACAACCTGCTGCGCCAGATGGGGCGGCGGGACTCTGCCATTGGCTTTGCGGTGTATATGAATCTGCTGGAGCGGCTGGAGCAGCCGGAGCCGTGCTTCGACGCCGACGTGCTGCTGCTTTACGACGACACTACCCCCGCTCCGGCGGTTTTTCAGGAAGCGGAGCGGTGCCGCCAGACGGGCCAGAGCGTCCGGGTAGAGCGCCGGGCCCCGGCGGGGCTGACCTTCCGCACCGTGAGAAAGGTAGGGTGAGGGAAGATGATGAACATTGCCCTGCCCAAGGGGCGGCTGGGAGAGAAGGTCTACCAGATTCTGGAGCAGGCCGGTTACCCCTGCCCCTCCATCAAGGAGGAGAACCGAAAGCTGGTCTTTGAAAACCCCCAGACCGGCGTGCGCTACTTCTGGGTCAAGCCCAGCGACGTGGCCATCTATGTGGAGCGGGCCGCCGCCGACGTAGGTATCGCGGGGAAGGACATTCTGCTGGAGTATCAGCCGGAGGTCTATGAGCTGCTGGACCTGGGGGTTGGCAAGTGCCGGATGTGCGTGGCCGGGAAGAGGGGGGGCCGGGACAGCCGGGAGCAGACCCTGCGAGTGGCCACCAAGTTTCCCAAGATTGCCAAGGGCTATTACAGCGCCCAGAGCCGGGACATCGACATTATCAAGCTCCACGGCTCCATTGAGCTGGCCCCCCTGCTGGGGCTGAGCGACGTGATTGTGGACATTGTGGAGACAGGAAAGACTCTCCAGGAGAACGACTTGGAGGTCCGGGAGACCATTGTACCCATCAGCGCCCGGCTGATTGCCAACAAGGTGAGCTACAAGTTTAAATACCAGGAGATTACCCGGATGTGCCGCCAGGTGGACGAGCAGTGCCAAATGGCGCGGCGTTGAGAGGGAGAGAGGGATATGATAAAGATTTACCCATATGGGCAGGTCTCACCGGAAGAGATTTTGTCCCGCCGGGAGGAACTGCCCGACGTGTCGGAGGCGGTGGCGGAGATCATCGCCGCGGTGCGCCGGGAGGGGGACGACGCCCTGCGGCGTTACGCCCGGGAATTTGACAAAACCGAGCTGGAGGAGCTGGAGGTGCCGCCGGAGCAGCTGGACCGGGCGTTGGACGCCCTGGACCCGGACCTGCGGGCCATTCTGGAGCAGGCCGCGGACAATATCCGCTCTTTCCATTCCCGCCAGGTGAGAAACAGCTTTGTCATCAGCGAGAGAGACGGCGTCATTCTGGGCCAGAAGGTCACCCCCCTGGACCGGGTGGGCCTGTACATCCCAGGCGGCACCGCCGCCTACCCCTCCACCGTGCTGATGAACGCCATCCCGGCCAAAATCGCCGGGTGCGGAGAGATTGTCATGGTTTCGCCCCCCACCTGTGGCGGGGACGTAAACCCCACCATCCTGGCCGCGGCGAAGATCGCCGGGGTGGACCGGGTGTTCCGCACCGGCGGGGCCCAGGGGGTGGCCGCTCTGGCCTGCGGCACCGGTACCATCCCCCGGGTGGACAAGATCGTGGGCCCCGGCAACACCTTTGTGGCCGAGGCCAAGCGCCAGGTCTTCGGTCAGGTGGTCATCGACATGATCGCCGGCCCCAGCGAGATTTTGGTGATTGCCGACGGAAACAGCAACCCGGCCACCGTGTCCGCCGACCTGCTCAGCCAGGCGGAGCACGACAAAAACGCCAGCGCCGTGCTGATTACCGACAGCACCGCCCTGGCCGGGGCGGTACAGCGGGAGCTGGAAGTCCAGCTGGCCGCCTTACCCCGGCAGGAAATTGCCCGGGCGTCCATTGAACACAACGGCAAAATTATTGTGGCGGAGAACCTCCTCCAGGGCATCGAAATTGCCAACGCCCTGGCCCCGGAGCACCTGGAGCTGTGCGTGGACAATCCCTTCGACTACCTGGACAAGGTGCGCCACGCCGGGTCCATCTTCCTGGGCCGCTCCTGTCCGGAGGCTCTGGGGGACTACCTGGCCGGCCCCAACCACACTCTGCCCACCAGCGGCACCGCCCGGTTCTCCAGCCCCCTGTCTGTGGACGACTTTGTGAAAAAATCCCAGTTTACCTACTACACCCCCGCCGCTCTGGAGGGGGTGGCCGGGAAGATCGCCCGGTTTGCCCGGGAGGAGGGGCTGGAGGGACACGCCCGCAGTGCCCTGTCCCGGCAAGAAACAGGATGGAAAACCAGAAAGATTGTCTCTGCCAGGAACGAAAGCAGCGGGATTCGGTATAAAATCATCGAGGTGGCCCAAAGCGGCGCCTATGAGCTCTGGTCCGCCCACCCCAATGGGGAGCGCCATTTGGTTATGCGCGGGACCAAAGATCAAGTTTGGGCTGAATATAAGAAATATATCCACAGGGAGGAGAGCCGATGAGCCGGTATATGAGCGCCCGCTTTGACGGGCTGGAGGCCTACGTCCCCGGGGAGCAGCCCCAGGACATGCAGTATGTGAAACTGAACACCAACGAGTCCCCCTTTCCCCCCTCGCCGGAGGTGCTCTCGGCGGTGAACGCCGCCGAGACACAGCGGCTCAACCGCTATCCCGACCCGGAGGGTAAGGCCCTGCGGGAGAAGCTGGCGGAGAGGTATGGGGTCACACCGGACAACGTCTTTCTGGCCAATGGCTCCGATGAGCTGCTGTTCTTCGCCTTTATGGCTTTCTGCGACCAGGGCCGCCCGGCGGCCTTCCCCAACATCAGCTACGGCTTTTACCCGGTGTACGCCCAGCTGTTGGGGATACCCTTCACCGAGGTTCCCCTCCGGGAAGGCTTTGTGCTGGACCCCAAGGACTACTGTGTGCTGAACCGGAACATCTTCATCGCCAACCCCAACGCCCCCACCGGCCGGGCCATTTCGGTGGCGGACATTGAGGAGATCATCCGCACCAACCCCAACCATGTGGTCCTCATCGACGAGGCCTACGTGGACTTTGGCGGCGAGAGCTGCCTGCCCCTGATTGAGAAGTATGACAATCTGCTGGTGTGCCAGACCTTCTCCAAGTTCCGTTCCCTGGCGGGGGGACGGCTGGGATTTGCCCTGGCAAGTCCGGGGCTGATCGCTGATCTGGAAAAGATCAAATACTCCACTAACTCCTACAACATCAACCGCCTGACCGCCGCCGCCGCCCTGGCCACCCTGGACAGCAACGACTATTATCTGGAAAACAGCCGGAAAATCCAGGAAAATCGGGCCTACACCACAGCGGAGCTGGCCAAGCTGGGCTTTGAGACCCTGCCCAGCGTCACTAACTTCATTTTCACCCGCTGTCCCCGTGTGGAGGGGGGGACCCTCTACCGGGAGCTGAAAACCCGAGGCGTGCTGGTGCGCCACTGGGACAAACTGGAAATCTCCGACTGGTGCCGGGTAACGATCGGCACCCGGGAGCAGATGGACATTTTCCTGGACAAGGTCCGGGAGATTTTGAAGGAGGTGGGCTGAGATGCGCGCTGCGGAGCTGTCCCGCAGAACAGCGGAGACGGAGATCTGGCTCTCCCTCAACCTGGACGGCACGGGAAAGAGCGAAATTGAGACGGGCTGCGGCTTTTTGGACCATATGCTTACCCTCTTCGCCCGCCACGGCCGGTTTAACCTGAATCTCTCCTGCAAAGGGGATACCTGCGTGGACGACCACCACACGGTGGAGGATATCGGCATCTGCCTGGGGGATGCCTTCGCCAAGGCCCTGGGAGAGAAGCGGGGGATCGTCCGCTATGGCTCCTGCACCCTGCCCATGGACGAGGCTCTGATTCTCACCGCCGTGGATATCAGCGGCCGGGGGATGCTGTGCCATTCCCTGGACATCCCCACCCAGAAGGTGGGCGCCTTCGATACGGAACTGACAAAGGAATTTCTCATCGCCTTTGCCCGGCGCTCGGATATCACGGTACATGTCCGCCAGCTGGCCGGGGAGAACAGCCACCACATCATCGAGGGGGCCTTTAAGAGCCTGGCCCGCTCCCTGGGGGCGGCCGTGGCCATCGACCCCCGGTTCTCCCAAGAGATCCCCTCTACCAAGGGGGTGCTGTGATGCTGGCCATTGTGGACTACGGGGTGGGCAATCTGTTTTCCCTGGGCTGTTCCCTGAAGGCCATCGGTGAAGAGGTGGCCGTCACCGGGGACGAGGCGGTGCTGGCTGCGGCGGACCGGATCATCCTCCCCGGGGTGGGGGCCTTCGGCGACGCGGCCAATGCCCTGCGGGCCTCCGGCCTGGACAGGGCTGTCCTTCGGCAGGCGGAGGCGGGAAAACCTCTGCTGGGCATCTGTCTGGGGATGCAGCTGCTTTTCGACTACAGTACCGAGTACGGCCATCACCATGGCCTGGGGTTGATTCCCGGTTCCGTCCAGCCCATCCGGCCGGTGGTCCCGGAGGGGTACAAGGTGCCCCACATTGGCTGGAACGCCCTCCATTTCCCTGCGAGGCGGCCGGTCAGCCCCCTGTTCCGGTATCTCCACGAGGGGGACTGCGTCTATTTTGTCCACTCCTACGCCGGGACGGACTGCGGCAAATCCACCATCGCCACGGCGGAGTACGGTCCCGAGCTGACGGCGGCGGTGGCAAAAGACAATGTCTACGGCGCCCAGTTTCACCCGGAGAAAAGCGGTCAGGTCGGCCTGAACATATTAAAAGCGTTTTGTGAATTATAAAAAGGAGGAAAACAGTATGATTATCATTCCCGCCATTGATTTGAAGGACGGCAAGGTGGTTCGCCTGTTGAAGGGCGATTTCAACACGGTTCAACAGGTGGCCGACGACCCGGTGTCCACCGCCAAGGCCTTTTACCAGGCCGGGGCCCGGTATCTCCATATTGTGGACCTGGACGGCTCCAAGGACGGCGTGCGGAAGAACACCGGGCTGGTGCAGGCCCTGGTGGAGGTGGGCCTGAAGACCGAGCTGGGGGGCGGTATCCGCTCTCTGAAGGACTTGGAGGAGGTCTTTTCTTTGGGCATCTGGCGGGCGGTGATCGGCTCCGCCGCCGTCAGCGACCCGGACTTTGTCAAAGCTGCCATAGAGAAGTACGGCCCTGAGCACATCGCTGTGGGTGTGGACGCCAAAGACGGCCTGGTCCGCACCGCCGGCTGGGTGAAGGAGGAGGGAATCAACTACCTGGACTTCGCCAAGCAGATGGAGGCCCTGGGAGTCAAGAACCTGATTTTTACCGACATCGACACCGACGGGATGCAGACCGGCCCCTCCTTTGCCCGGCTGCAGTTCCTGCGGAACGGGATAAGCTGCTCGGTCACCACCGCCGGCGGTGTGTCCTGCAACGCGGACATCCAGGCCCTGGTCCGCATGGGGGTGGATGCCGTAATCGTGGGCAAGTCCTGGTATGTGGGGGCGCTGGACCTGAAACAGGCTATTGAGGAGGCTGGCCCCCAGTGATTACCAAGCGGATCATCCCCTGTCTGGACGTGAAAGACGGCCGGGTGGTGAAAGGGACCAACTTCCAGGAGCTGGCCGACGTCAGCTCCCCGGTGGAGCTGGCCAGGTACTACAGCGGCTGCGGGGCGGACGAGCTGGTCTTTTACGACATCACAGCCTCCGCCGAGGGCCGCGCCCTGTTCACCGATATCCTCCGGGAGACGGCCTCCTCCGTCTTTATCCCCCTCACCGTGGGGGGCGGGGTCCGCACCCTGGACGACTTCGACCGGGTGCTCAAGTGCGGGGCGGACAAGGTGAGCGTCAACTCGGGGGCCATCCGGGACCCCTCCCTGATCCCCCAGGCCGCCCAGCGCTACGGCGACCAGTGCGTGGTGCTCAGCGTGGACGCCAAGCGGGTGGACGGCCAGTTCCGGGTGTTTGCCAAGGGGGGCCGGGAGGACACCGGCATGGACGCCATTGAGTGGATCAAATCGGGGGTAAAAAACGGCGCCGGGGAGATCGTCCTCAACAGCATCGACACCGACGGTGTGAAGGGCGGCTTCGATCTGGAGATGCTCCAAGCCGTCTGCGATGTGGTGGACGTGCCGGTGATCGCCTCCGGCGGCGCAGGGGGCATCCGGGACTTTGTCACCCTCTTCCGCACCCTGCCCAAGGTGGACGCCGGCCTGGCCGCTTCCATCTTCCACTTCGGCCAGGTAAAAATCCCCGACCTGAAACGGGCCCTGGCGGCGGAGGGGATACCCACGCGGCTGTAGGGATAGGAAAAAGGCCCCTTCGGGGGCGCCTCCTTTGCCAAGGGAGACTTTACCGCCTGCGGCGGGACGGGAGACGAAATTAGGAGAAGAAAGCGTGATACCATGTTAAACATTGACGAATTGAAATGGAACCACCATGGCCTGATTCCCGCCATTGTGGTGGACGCCCAAAGTAAAAAAGTGCTCACCCTGGCCTACATGAACCGGGAGAGCCTGGAAATTTCCATGAGGGAACAGCGCACCTGCTTCTGGTCCCGCTCCCGTCAGGAGCTGTGGCGCAAGGGAGAGACCAGCGGAAACATCCAGCACATTGTGGACATCACCGCCGACTGCGACCGGGACGCCCTGGTGGTCCGGGTGAACAAGGAGGGCCCCGCCTGCCACCTGGGCACCGACTCCTGCTTTAACGACAAGGTCTTTATCGGGGAAGCGCCGGAGCCCTTCTCCGTGGAGGGACTGTACGCCCTGCTGGAGGGTCGGAAGGAGAGCCTGCCCGAAGGGTCTTACACCACCTATCTGTTCCAGAAGGGGCTGGACAAAATCCTCAAAAAGGTGGGGGAGGAGTGCACCGAGGTCATCATCGCTGGCAAGTCCGGGGACAAGCGGGAGACGATTTACGAAATCGGCGATCTGATGTACCATGCGCTGGTGCTGATGGTAGAGATGGGCATTTCGGTGGACGATGTGATGGCTGAGCTGGCCTCCCGCCATGTCATCGACCACAAGGTGAAGCAGGAGAAGATGGTATGACCCAGAATCTGCACACCCACAGTACCTTCTGCGACGGCAAAAACGCCCCCGGGGAGCTGGTCCATGAGGCTATCCGGATGGATATGGACGCCCTGGGCTTTTCCAGCCACGCCCCTCTGGCCGGACAGAGCGACTGGACCATGTCCCCGGAGGATGTCCCACGCTACCGGGCGGAAATCCTCCGCCTGCGGGAACGGTATGCCGGCCGGCTGGAGATTTTTTTGGGTCTGGAGCAGGATTACTTCTCCCCGCCTCCAGGGGACGGATGGGATTACCTGATCGGCTCAGTCCACTGTGTGGAGAAGGAGGGCAGTCTGCTCTCGGTGGATAACCTCCCCGAGGATTTTGTTCGGAGCGCACAGCAATATTACGGCGGGGACTTTTACGCCTTTGCCGAGGACTACTACCGGCTGGTGGCCGGTGTGGCAGAAAAGACAAACTGCCAGATTGTGGGCCACTTCGATTTGATTACCAAGTTCAACGAGGGAGACAGGCTCTTCGACACCGGCCACCCCCGGTATGTCCGCGCCGCCCTGGAGGCCCTGGACCAGCTGGCGGAGCGGGATGTGGTCTTTGAAATCAACACCGGGGCCATGTCCCGGGGCTACCGCTCTGTCCCCTACCCCGCCCCCTGGCTGCTGCGGGCCATGGGGGAGCGGAACCTGCCCATCTGCATCACCAGTGACTGCCACGATCGCTCCAATCTGCTTTACGCCTTTTCCCAGGCGGCGGAGCTGGCCTGGGACTGCGGCTATCGGGAGCAGATGGTGCTCACCGCCCAGGGGTTTGTACCGGAAAAATTGAAACGGTAACAAAAAGCGGACCGGAGGATTTTCCTCCGGTCCGCGGATGTATTCAGTTGAAGATGCGGCAGGCGCCCACAAAGCCCCGGGCCACGTAGTCGTTCATGCTGCTGATGATAACCCCGGTGGAGGGGCTGGAGGCGTGAATAAACTGGTTGCCCCCGATGTAGATGCCCACATGGGAGATGCGGCCATTGCCGGTCTGGGCGAAAAACACCAGGTCGCCGGGCTGCATATTGCCGGCGGAAACGGCCTTGCCGGCGCTCTTCTGGGCGCCGCCCGAGTGGCTGAGGTTGACGCCGAAGTTGGAGTAGATGTATTTGGTAAAGCCGGAGCAGTCAAAGCCATTGGGGGAGGAGCCGCCGTATACATAGCGGTAACCCAGAAACTGCTTGGCATAGGCCACCACCTGAGCGCCGGCGCTGGAGGGGGAGGCGGCGGCCGTGGCTGCGGCGGCCTCGGCGGCGTCGATGATCTCTACATAGTCGGCGCTGATGTAGCCTTCTTCAATCTGGTACCAGCCCTCCAACTCCTCGTTGATCTGGACGATGGCGCCCTCGGTCAGCTTCTTCACTTTGTCGGCGCTGGTGCTGGGCTGGGAGCGGACATTCAGCGGGCCCTCGGTCACCCGGCCGTAGACGGGGTCCTTCACCTGGGGCAGGGACTGGACGTCTTCGGGGCTGACTACCAGGTAATTGCCGGAAACAAAGCCCTCCAGCTTCTGGTAGGAGACTTGATACCAGCCCTCCTCAGACACGCCGGTGACCTCTACCTCGGCGCCGTTGGGCAGGGTGGCCAGCACGCCCGCGTCGGTGCCCACGCCGTTGCGCAGACGCAGGCCGCCGTCGGCGTCTACTGTTCCGGTTGCGGCAAAGGCGGGGGCGATCATCATGGAAGCGCTCAGAAGGCCGGCGGCCAGCCTTGCGCCAATATGCTTGGGCAGATTCATAGTAAGATTTCCTCCATTGTAAAAGCGGTTTCGGATTGGTAGAGGGAGATAACTCCCAAAGTTTTCCTGTTTCTTCGCGGCATGAACACAGGCCTTGGACATGCTTTGTGGACAGCGGCAGTTCCAAGGCTGTTTGCTCCCATAGCAGGAGCGGGCGCGCAATGCCACTACGGGCCATTATACCTGGCATTTGATGGATAGTCAAGCATTTTATGGTCGGCTTGTGTCTGAAGTTGTCAAAAGGGACCAAATTTGCCGGTTAGAGCAGAATTTTTCCGGAAAATACCCGAATAAGACGGGACATACCGCCGCATAATGAGCTCAGAATCACATTATAAGGAGCGGTATGGATGAGTATCAATTTCAGAAAGGCCGCCATTGTGGGCTGCGGCTATGTGGGGGCCTCCATCGCCTTCCGGTTTTTGCAGCAGGGGACCTTTTCCCATCTGGTGCTGCTGGACGCCAACCGGGCCAAAGCGGAGGGAGAGGCCATGGACCTCAGCGACGGCCTGCCCTATGGATCAGCCATGGAGATTGTGGCCGGGAGCTATGATGACATCGCCGACTGCGGGCTTGTCGTGGTCACCGCAGGGGCCAATCAGAAGCCGGGGGAGACCAGACTGGAGCTGATTGGGCGCAACATCGTCATTTTAAAGAGCGTTTTGGGGGAGATCACCAGGCGGAATTTTGAGGGAATCCTGCTTGTGGTGTCCAACCCGGTGGATGTGCTGACCTATGCGGCCTGGAAGCTGTCCGGCTATCCTCGGGAGCGGGTGATCGGTTCGGGGACGGTGCTGGATACCGCCCGGTTTAAGCAGCTGCTGGGCAGGGAGCTGGGGGTGGACAGCCGAAATGTCCACGCCTTTATCGTGGGCGAGCACGGAGACAGCGAGCTGGCGGTGTGGAGCGGGGCCAACGTGTCCGGCCTGAATCTGGACGACTTCTGCAAGATCCAGCAGAAGGAGCTGAGCGCCGGCGACATGGAGCGGCTGTACCGGCAGATTCGGGACAGCGCCAACAATATCATCCAGCGTAAGGGGGCCACCTACTACGGCATCGCTATGGCGGTGGGGCGGATTGCGGAGTGCATTGTGAAGGACGAGCACGCGGTGCTGCCCATTTCGGTGGTGCTGGAGGGGGAGTACGGCCTGGAGGGCTTGGCCTTGAGCATCCCGGCCATTGTAGGGCGCAACGGCCTGGAAAAGCCCCTGGAAATCCCCTTAGGCCAGGGGGAGCGCTCCGCGCTGAACGCCTCCGCCGGACAGCTGAAGGGGGTCATTCGGGGTCTGGAGCTGTAACAAAAAATCTGCCGCCGGCCACATCAAAGGGCCGGCGGCAGATTGCTGGATGGGTCAAAAATGCTCCTGGGCGTACTGGGCAAGCTCCTGTCGGAAATCGGGGTGGGCCACAGAGATCATGGCCTCTGCCCGCTCCCGCAGGGAGAGGCCGGACAGCTTGACTACCCCGTATTCGGTGGCTGCATACTGAACCAGGGTCCGGGGGGCGGAGACTGTGCTGCCCCCGGGGATGGCGGCCACAATGTTAGAGCGCAGCTTTCCGGTCTTGTCGGTACGGGCGGAGTTGATGCAGATGAAGCCCTTGCCGCCCGGAGAACGGTAGGCCCCTTCCAGAAAGTCCAGCTGCCCCCCGGTTCCCGACAGCTGGCGGGTTCCGGCGGACTCCGCGTTCTCCTGGCCCATCAGATCCAGCTGGACGCCGCCGTTGATGCTGATGAAGTTGGACATCCGCCCCATGCGCTCGGGGGAGTGGACGCAGTCCACATCAGCGGGGCGGAACAGCTCCGGTTCCGCCTCCAGCCAGTCGTACAGCTCCTGGGAGCCCATGGCCAGATTCCAGACGGAGCGGCCTGTGTCCTCTTCCTTGCGCCGGTTGGTCAGCTTGCCGGCCTTGTATAGGGCGAGAAAGGCGTCGCTGATGGTGCCGGTGTGGCAGCCCAGGTCCTGTAAGTCGGATTGGGCGATCATCTTTGCCACGGTGAAGGGCACGCCCCCCACCCCCAGAGAGAGAACGGCGCCGTCTGGAATCTCCCGGAGCACATGTCTGGCGATGGCCTCGTCTATGGCGGAGGCCTGCTTATAGGAGCGGACGGGCAGTGGCTCGTGCTCCCCCTCCACAATGTAGTCGGCCTCGGACAGATGGACCCGGTGGGAGCCGTCTACCCCCTGAAGCCTGGGTAGACGCTCATTGATTTCAAAGACCACGGTGCGGGCCTGCTCAAAGATGGTCCGCCAGGCGTAGTTGGAGATGCCCAGACCGCAGTAGCCCCGGTCGTCCGGCGGGGACACGGGGACGAAAGCCGCATCCACGCGGATGTGCCGGCGGTAGAGCTGGGGCAGGTTCCTCAGGATCATGGGGATAAACTGGCACAGCCCTCTGGTTTGGAGTTTGCGCTCGTAGTCGCCGATGTGCCAGCTGTAGTAGGAGAAGGAGGTCTGCTCCTGGTCCTGCTCCACCACCTCGATGCGAGGGCGGATGACAAGCCCGCCCCGAATTTTAACATTCTTCAGCTCTCCTCTGCGTCCTGCCAGAGCCTTATCCATCAGCTCGGGGAAACCGCCCCCAAAGCCGTAGTCCACCCAGTCCCCGTCCTGGACCGCCCGGGCGGCCTGCTCCGGCGTTACAAATTTTCCTCGGTAGTCATTCATCCCCGTTTTCCTCCCTCCTGTCCGGGCGCTCCAGACGGCTCACCGGCCCGGCAATGGGCCGAAACTCCGGCTCAGGGTCCATGGTCTGCTTGGTGCCCACGCAGCGGTTGATGGGAGTGCCCAGCAGATGGAACTTCTCCTCGTAGTCGGTCATAACCCCGCTGATCCCCTCCCCGTGGAGATTTCGGGTCACCTGGGACAGGGCGTAGCCCGCTTTTGGGAACTGGAACAGGGACCACTCAAACAGGTCGTGGTTGTCGCTCTTGAAGTGGATCTGTCCCCCCTCTCTCAGAATCCCCCGGTAGAGGATTAGAAACTGCTCATGGGTCAGCCGCCGCCGGGCGTGCTTCATCCCCGGCCAGGGGTCGCAGAAGTTGATGTAGAGCAGGTCCACCTCGTCCGGGGCGAAATAGTCTCGCAGAAGGGCGGCGTCCCCGTCGATGAAGAAAATGTTGGTCAGCCCCTTGGCCTGACAGCGCTCCATGGCAACGATCATAGCGTCGGCCACTCGCTCCAGGGCGATGTAAAGCACATCCGGGTTCTGCTCCGCTGTTTCGGCGGAAAAGCGGCCCTTGCCGCAGCCGATCTCCAGCCGCAGCTCCCGGGCGGCGGGGAACAGCTCCCGCCAGCGCCCGCGCATGGAGGCAGGATCGGAAATCAACATTGCCGCGCACCGCTCCATCCGGGCCGGCAGGTTGGGCTTTTTTCGCATTCTCATGGTGCTATCTCCCTTTTGGCTGGTTTGCAAAAATAATCTTACCATATTTCAGGGAATACTTGCAATCGTTTTTAAAATATATTATACTATAAAAGGTCGATGTTGTTGGGTTGGGTTTCAGATGCTGCCGAGCGCTGATTGCGCACCGGCGGGAAAGACAACGGGGTGTAGCGCAGTTGGTAGCGCGCCTGCTTTGGGAGCAGGAGACCCGGGGTTCGGACCGCAGTTCCCGGAATGTCCGAAAGCCCTTGGGGCACATGGCCCCGCGCGGTTTTCCTCCTCGCCGGTAACTGGTCAAAAACCGGCGGTGACCACATGTTTGACCACAGTTAAATATTCCATATCCGGGTGTAGCGCAGTTGGTAGCGCGCTTGCTTTGGGAGCAAGATGCCGGGAGTTCGAGTCTCCCCACTCGGACCAAAAAAGTTGCGATGTTCGGTTAATTTAACCGGATTTCGCAACTTTTTCTTTTCTTATGGTGGCCTATTGCCCCATACCAGAACAAATACCAGAATGAGGATTGGACCGGCTGTGACAGGACAAGCACAAACAATAGGCCCTGTCATCTATTGAAACTGCTTTCTGGGTTCTGGTACCATAACCAGAACCCCACGAAAAACACAGTGAATAGGTTATATCGTCGTCCTGGTGGAGTACCATAAGCCGCTGTTCATACCGGGCGGGGTAGGTAGTCGTGACGACGGACTGAGATTCCCAAACAGGGAGGCCGTAACGGCTCCAGGGAAAATTGAATAAGGCTGTATTAGGCGCTGTTTGAAACATGGAAATGTGCCCAACGGCGAGGAATTTTTCGCCAGACGAAGCCAATTTGACGCAGGAATACTGGATGTATTTCAAGGAAAATTGGCAAAGCATGGCGGAAAAAGAGCCGACGTTTGGGCATGT